>NZ_JBIWLW010000024.1:22952-142640 GCF_044766385.1 Streptomyces sp. NPDC102274
GCCCGCGTGGCCCCCGCGGGCCCCGCGCGGTCCCCCTCGCGGTCTCTCCCTGCGCGGGGGCGGGGCGGCCCCCCCCCCCCCCGCGCGGGGGGCCCCCCCCCCCCCCCCCCCCCCCCGGCTCCGTTTTCCGTGCGGGCAGCGGAAACAGCAGGGGAATCATCCGGGCAGCAAAAAAGGACGCCCTGACTATTTCTCTTCTTTGTATACGGCGTGATTGTTAATCGCGGACACTCCCGGTGTTTACGGCATGTTGCGAAACCCTCACCTTTTCCCGGCCGCGTTCCGGCCGCTTCAGCCGGTGCACTGCGGCCGTCCGCTCCGCGTGCAGCGCCGCCAGCGTCCGCGCCCGCTCCGCGTCGCCGCGTGCCACGGCGTCCACGATCGCGCCGTGCTCCGCCCAGGACTCCGCGGGGTCGGCGGGCTGGTCGACCACGTACATCCAGGCGATCTTGTGGCGGAGCTGGGTGAGCGGGGCGGTGAGCGCCGGGCTTCCCGATGCCTGGGCGAGCGTCTCGTGGAACCAGGCGCCGAGCGAGCGCAGATCCTCGCCCTGGCCTCTGCGGGCGCGCTCCTGCCCCAGTCTGACCAGGCCGCGCAGGACCTTGAGATGGGCTTCCGTACGGCGCTGGGCGGCGCGCGCGGCGCCCAGCGGCTCCAGCAGCAGCCGCACTTCGAGCAGGTCCGCCGCCTCCTGCTCGGTGGGCTCGGCCACGCAGGCGCCGACATGGCGGCGGGTGGTCACGAAGCCCTCCGACTCCAGCGTGCGCAGGGCTTCGCGCACCGGGACGCGGGAGACGCCGTAGCGCCGTGCCAGTTGCTCCTCCGTGAGCCGGCTGCCACGTTCGAATACGCCGGAGACGATGTCGTCGCGAATCGCCGTGCATACCGAGTGCGCGGGAACGCGCATGTCCGAACCTCCGCCTTAATCCGCGCGAAACGCCGCCGATTGACGCCTGTTCCGTGACTCTATTGCAATCATCGCGGATTTCCGATGGGTGCCCGGAATCAATGGATATCTTTTGGCCAGCGGACGTGGCGGGCACGGGGGCGGAGCGCCGAAGGCCCCGGCGCGGGCCGGGGTCTTCGGGGGGCGGAGTGGTCAGACGCTCACGCCGTGTGCACGCAGATACGCGACGGGGTCGATGTCCGAGCCGTAGTCGGGGCCCGTCCTGGCCTCGAAGTGGAGGTGCGGCCCGGTGGCGTTGCCGGTCGCGCCCGAGAGGCCGATCCGCTCCCCCGGGATGACGCTCCGGCCGACGGCGACGCCGATCGAGGAGAGGTGGCCGTACTGGGTGTACGTGCCGTCGCTCATCCGCAGCACGATGTTGTTGCCGTACGAGCCGCCCCAGCCCGCCTCGACCACGGTGCCCGCTCCTACGGCCACGACGGACGTGCCGGAGGCGGCGTGGAAGTCGATTCCGGAGTGGCTGCCGGAGGACCAGAGCGAGCCGCCCGCCCGGTACCCGGTGGTGATGTACGAGCCGGCGATGGGGAGCCGGAAGGCATTGAGGCGCTCGCGCTCGGCGGCCCGGGCCGCACGCTCCTTCTCCGCGCGGATCTCCTTGGCACGGGCCTCCGCCTTGCGCGCCGCCTCGGCCCTCGCCCTGACCTCGGCGGCGGCCCGGCGCTGCGCGTCGGCCTGGGCGTCGATGGTGCCGGCGAGAGAGTCGTTGATGACCAGGGCCTGGGTCAGACCGGTCTGCCGGGCGGCGGCCGCGCCGGTGTCGGCGGCGAGCGCCGGGGAAGCGGCGAGGGTGCTGATGACGCCGGTGGCGGTGAGCGTCGCGGCACCCGCGACGCTCACGCTCCTGCGGCTCATACGGCTGCGGGCACGATGCTTCCCGGTGGCACGGGTGAACGCCATGGAGGTGGCTGGTCCTTTCCTTCCTTCTCGCCTACCGGGTTAGCTGACGGGTTCGGAGCAGGAAGGTCTCCTACGGACCCCTCCGCGCGATCGAGCCGCGAAGGCCGTCCGATTCACCCCAGGGACGTGATGGGTCCCCGGCTCCCCGGGCTCGCGCCTGACGGGGACTCGGCGATGACTGCCCGATGCCGCGGACGCGGCGTAACTGGCGGACAGCCGGACCGACGTTAAGCAGGTGGTCTTTCAATCACCAAACAGACAGGCCCCTTTGTAGCGCACACCACAGGGCAGAGCGCCACCCTCACCAACAAAGAGGGACATAAAGGGAAACCCCGGCGGCCGAAGCCACCGGGGTTCCATGAAGCGGCCGGATCAGCCGGTGACGACCGTCACTTCGCCGATCCCGAGAGCCGTGACCGGCTCCTTGATCTGCGCGGCGTCACCGACGAGCACGGTGACGAGCCGGTCCACCGGGAAGGCGTTGACGGCCGCGGCCGTCGCCTCGACGGTGCCGGTCTCGGCCAGCCGCGCGTACAGCTGCGCCTGGAAGTCGTCCGGGAGGAACTGCTCGACCTGGTCGGCCAGCGTGCCCGCGACGGAGGCCGCCGTCTCGTACTTCAGCGGGGCCACCCCCACCAGGTTCTGGACGGCCACATCGCGCTCGTCGTCGGTCAGCCCCTCGGCCGCGAGGGTGCGCAGGACCGTCCAGAGGTCGTCCAGCGCCGGGCCGGTGGACTCGGTGTCCACGGAGCCGCTGATGGCGAGCATCGCCGCGCCGGTCGCACCGCCCGGCGCGTCGGGCGCCGAGGAGCGCAGCACCTGACCGAAGGCCCGTACGCCGTAGGTGTAGCCCTTCTCCTCGCGCAGCACCCGGTCCAGCCGGGAGGTGAGCGTGCCGCCCAGGCAGTATGTGCCGAGGACCTGGGCGGGCCAGACCCGGTCGTGCCGGTCGGCGCCGATGCGGCCGATCAGCAGCTGGGTCTGGACGGCGCCGGGCCGGTCCACGATCACCACGCGGCCCGTGTCGTCGGCGGTCACGGGCGGCACGGGACGGGGAGCGACGGTGTCGCCGGTCCAGGTGCCGAGGGTCTCGGCGAGGACCTCGTCGAGACCGACGCCGGTGAGATCACCGACGATCACGGCGGTGGCGGTGGCGGGGCGAACATGCGCCTCGTAGAAGGCGCGCACGCCCGCGGCGTCGATGCGCTCCACCGTCTCCTCGGTGCCCTGGCGCGGCCGTGACATGCGCGAGGAGGCCGGGAACAGCTCCTTGGAGAGCTGCTTGGCGGCCCGGCGGCCCGGGTTGGCGGTCTCGTGCGGGATCTCGTCGAGACGGTTGCTCACGAGCCGCTCGACCTCGCTGTCCGCGAAGGCGGGGGCCCGCAGCGCCTCGGCGAGCAGGCCGAGGGCCTTGGTCAGCCGGGAGACGGGGACCTCCAGGGAGATCCGGACGCCCGGGTGGTCGGCGTGCGCGTCGAGCGTGGCGCCGCAGCGCTCCAGCTCGGCGGCGAACTCCTCGGCGCTGTGCTTGTCGGTGCCCTCGGAAAAGGCCCGCGCCATGATCGTGGCGATGCCGTCGAATCCCTCGGGCTCGGCGTCCAGCGGGGCGTCGAGATTGATCTCGACCGCCACCACCTGCTGCCCGGGACGGTCGCAGCGCAGCACCGTCAGGCCGTTGTCGAGAGCGCCGCGCTCGGGGGCGGGGAAGGCCCAGGGCCTGGCCTCGCCGGCCGTCGGGCGTGGGTGGAAGTCCATGGTCACGGCAGCGTCGGTCACTGGTCCGCCCCCTCGTGCTCGTCGGTCTCGTCTTCATCGGCGGAGGCCTCGTCGCCGTCGGCGGTGACCGGTTCGTAGACCAGCACCGCGCGGTTGTCGGGGCGCAGCCGCGCCGCGGCGACGGCCCGTACCTCCTCGGCGGTGACATCCAGGACGCGGGTCACGGCGGTCAGGGCCAGCTGCGGGTCGCCGAAGAGCACGGCGAACCGGCACAGCTCGTCGGCGCGGCCGGCGACCGTACCGAGCCGGTCCAGCCACTCGCGCTCCAGCTGGGCCTGGGCCCGCTCCATCTCCTCCGCGGTGGGGCCCTCGGCGGCGAAGCGTGCCAGCTCCTCGTCGACCGCGGCCTCGATCTCCGGGACCTCGACACCGCCGGAGGTCTTCACGTCCAGCCAGCCCAGGGAGGGCGCGCCCGCCAGGCGCAGCAGTCCGAAGCCCGCGGCGACCGCGGTCCGGTCGCGGCGCACCAGCCGGTTGTGGAGCCGGGAGGACTCGCCGCCGCCGAGGACGGTCAGCGCCAGATCCGCGGCGTCGCACTCACGGGTGCCGTCGTGCGGCAGCCGGTAGGCGGCCATCAGCGCGCGTGCCGGGACCTCCTCGTGGACCTCCTCGCGCAGCTGCTCACCGATGGTGTCCGGGAGCGAGCCGTCGCGCGGCGGCTGCTTGCCGTCGTGGGACGGGATCGAGCCGAAGTACTTCTCGATCCAGCCGAGCGTCCGCTCGGGGTCGATGTCGCCGACGACCGAGAGCACCGCGTTGTTCGGCGCGTAGTTCGTACGGAAGAACGCGCGGGCGTCCTCCAGGGTCGCCGCGTCCAGGTCGGCCATCGAGCCGATCGGGGTGTGGTGGTACGGATGGCCCTCGGGGTACGCGAGCGCGGTCAGCCGCTCGAAGGACGTACCGTAGGGCACATTGTCGTACCGCTGGCGGCGCTCGTTCTTGACGACGTCCCGCTGGTTCTCCATGGACTCGTCGTCGAGCGCGGCGAGCAGCGAGCCCATCCGGTCGGCTTCCAGCCAGAGCGCCAGCTCCAGCTGGTGGGTGGGCATCGTCTCGAAATAGTTGGTGCGCTCGAAGCTGGTGGTGCCGTTCAGAGAGCCGCCGGCCCCCTGCACCAGCTCGAAGTGGCCGTTCCCCTTCACCTGCGCCGAGCCCTGGAACATCAGATGCTCGAAGAGGTGGGCGAGTCCCGTACGGCCCTTGACCTCGTGGCGTGAGCCGACGTCGTACCAGAGGCACACCGCGGCGACCGGGGTCAGGTGGTCCTCGGAGAGCACCACGCGCAGGCCGTTGGCCAGGCGGTGCTCGGTCGCTGTCAGGCCGCCGGAACCGGCCTGCGCTGTGGCCGTGTGACCCATGGGCATGTACGTCCCTTCGATCGCGATGTGGAGAAGTCCTGCCACTGTATGCAAGCGTGCTCGCACCTGGCGAAGTTCCCGGTGCGAGCACCCCCGACGCGTGCTCAACGACGGGTCGAGGTCGGGGTTGTCAGTGGCGCGGTCCACAATGGTCCGCGTCAGTCAGAGAAGTTGCCGTTCAGAACCTGTGAAGGAGCCGCAGCCGCGATGGCCCGCCGCAGCACGAAGACCCCGCCGCCGGAGGACTTCGAGGAGAAGATCCTCGACATCGACGTGGTCGATGAAATGCAGGGCTCCTTCCTCGAGTACGCCTACTCGGTGATCTACTCCCGGGCCCTGCCGGACGCCCGCGACGGTATGAAGCCGGTGCACCGCCGCATCGTGTACCAGATGAACGAGATGGGCCTGCGCCCCGACCGCGGCTATGTGAAGTGCGCGCGCGTCGTCGGTGAGGTGATGGGCAAGCTCCACCCGCACGGAGACGCGTCGATCTATGACGCCATGGTCCGCATGGCACAGCCGTTCTCGATGCGGTTGCCACTGGTGGACGGCCATGGCAACTTCGGTTCGCTCGGCAACGACGATCCGCCGGCCGCCATGCGTTACACCGAGTGCCGGATGGCCGACGCCACGTCACTGATGACGGAGTCGATCGACGAGGACACCGTCGATTTCGAGTCGAATTACGACGGCCAGGAGCGGGAACCGGTCACGCTTCCGGCCGCGTATCCGAACCTGCTGGTCAATGGCGCCTCGGGGATCGCGGTCGGGATGGCGACGAACATGCCGCCGCACAACCTCGGGGAGGTCGTGTCGGCCGCGCGCCATCTGATCAAGCACCCGGGCGCGGACCTGGAGACGCTGATGCGTTTCGTGCCGGGTCCCGACCTGCCCACCGGTGGCCGGATCGTGGGGCTGACCGGCATCAAGGACGCCTACGAGAAGGGCCGGGGCACGTTCAAGATCCGGTCCACCGCGACGGTGGAGGACGTCTCCGCGCGCCGCAAGGGCCTGGTCATCACGGAACTGCCGTTCACGGTCGGTCCCGAGAAGGTGATCGCGAAGATCAAGGATCTGGTCTCCGCCAAGAAGCTCCAGGGCATCGCGGACGTCAAGGACCTCACGGACCGTTCGCACGGACTGCGCCTGGTCATCGAGGTCAAGAACGGCTTCGTGCCCGAGGCGGTGCTTGAGCAGCTCTACAAGCTGACGCCGATGGAGGAGACCTTCGGGATCAACAATGTGGCGCTGGTCGACGGCCAGCCGCTGACCCTGGGGCTGAAGGAACTGCTGGAGGTCTATCTCGACCACCGCTTCACGGTGGTGCGGCGGCGCAGCGAGTTCCGCCGGACGAAGCGGCGTGACCGGCTTCACCTGGTCGAGGGACTGCTCGTCGCGCTCATCGACATCGATGAGGTCATCCGGCTGATCCGGTCGAGCGACAACTCCGCGCAGGCCAAGGAGCGGCTGATCGAGCGCTTCTCGCTCAGCGACATCCAGACGCAGTACATCCTGGACACGCCGCTGCGCCGGCTCACCCGGTTCGACCGGATCGAGCTGGAGAGCGAGCGCGACCGGCTCAACGGCGAGATCGACGAGCTGACCGGCATCCTGGATTCGGACACCGAGCTGCGCAAGCTGGTCTCGTCCGAACTGGCCGCGGTGTCCAAGAAGTTCGGCACCCCGCGGCGCACGGTGCTGCTGGAGTCCGCGAGTTCGTCCGTCGCGTCCGTCCCGCTGGAGGTCGCGGACGACCCGTGCCGGGTGCTGCTCTCGTCCACCGGTCTGCTGGCCCGTACGGTCAACGGCGAGCCGTTGGAGGGCGGTGACGGCAAGCGCGTCAAGCACGATGTGATCGTCTCGGCCGTCCCGGCGACGGCGCGCGGTGACATCGGCGCGGTGACCTCCACCGGACGGCTGCTGCGGATCGCGGTGATCGACCTGCCCCAGCTGCCGGACACGGCCTCGGCGCCGAGTCTGTCGGGCGGGGCGCCTGTTTCGGAGTTCCTCGCGCTGGAGGGTGACGAGGAGCTGGTCTGTCTGACCACGCTGGACGAGTCGTCCCCGGGGCTCGCGCTGGGCACGCTCCAGGGCGTCGTCAAGCGGGTGGTGCCCGACTATCCGTCCAACAAGGACGAGTTGGAGGTCATCGGCCTCAAGGAGGGCGACCGGGTCGTCGGCGGCGCGGAGCTGCGGACGGGCGAGGAGGATCTGGTCTTCATCACCTCCGACGCCCAACTGCTGCGCTATCCGGCCGCGCAGGTACGGCCGCAGGGCCGGCCCGCGGGCGGTATGGCGGGGGTCAAGCTCGCCGAGGGCGCCTCGGTGATCTCGTTCACGGCGGTGGATCCGGCGGCGGACGGCGTGGTCTTCACGGTCACCGGGTCGGTCGGCACGCTGGACGATTCGGTGCGTACGGCCAAGCTCACCCCGTTCGACGAGTACCCGCGCAAGGGCCGGGCGACGGGCGGTGTGCGCTGTCACCGGTTCCTGAAGGGCGAGGACATGCTGGTCCTGGCCTGGGCCGGAGCGAGTCCGGCACGGGCGGCGACGAAGACCGGTGCTCCGGTGGAGCTGCCGGAGCCCGACCCGCGCCGGGACGGCTCGGGCACGCCGTTCACGAAGGCGGTCGCGACCCTGGCCGGACCCGCGCACTGACGGCCGGGCCGCTCACGGCATGTCCGGGTCCGGGCCTTCGGGCTCGGACCCGGGATCGGGGTCGGGATCGGGGTCGGTCAGGTCGGGTACGTAGCGCAGAACGCCCCACATGGCGCTCTCGTCGACGGCGGCGGCGTCCCGCGATGCCGCTGTCCGTGGTGGTGGATCCTGGCAGGCGTCCAGCTCCTTGAGCAGGGCCTCCCGGTCGATTCCCGAGCCGATCAGCACCAGTTGGCTGAGGCGTTCCTCACCACGGCCCCAGGGCGCCGGGTGGAAGCGCAGCGACCGGCCGACCGCGTGAAGGGCATAGCGGTTGGCCGGGTCGGCCGCGCCGAAGTCGACGAATCCCTTGATCCGGTAGAGCCCCGGGGGCCGGGAGTCGAGGAAGGTCATGAGCCGCCGCGGGTTCATCGGGGCCTCGGCGATGAAGGACACGCTCTCGTAGGCCGCGTGGAGATGACCGTCGTGGGACGCCCGACCGTCGTGGAACGCCTGATCACCGTGGAACGCCTGATCGTCGTGGGCGGCGTGCGTGTCCTCGTACAGGTCCTCGAAGGAGAGCTGGCGGGCCTTCTCCTCCTCGTCGGGACGGACCGCGGGGTCGAAGAGCAGTTCCGGATCGATCCGGCCGTACGCGGCGGAGACCACCGGCGTCCCCGGACCCAGTCCGTCCAGGGTGGCGAGGATGCGCCGGTGTTCCGTCCCCGTCACCCGGTCGGTCTTGTTGAGCACCACGAGATCGGCGATCGAGATATGCCGGTCGATCTCCGGATGGCGCGCCCGGGTGGCGTCGAACTCGGCGGCGTCGACGACCTGGACCAGCCCTCCGTACACGGCGTGCGGATGGTCGCCGGTGAGGATCATCCGGACGAGTTCCTGTGGTTCCGCCAGTCCGCTGGCCTCGATGACGACGATGTCGATCCGGGCGGACGGCCGGGTCAGCCGCTCCAGGTAGCCGTCGAGTTCGCTCGCGTCCACGGCGCAGCACAGACAGCCGTTGCCGAGCGAGACCGTCGAGCCGACCTGCCCGGCGACCGTCATCGTGTCGATCTCGATGGCGCCGAAGTCATTGACGACCACCGCGATCCTGTTGCCCGCGCGGCGCCGCAGCAGATGGTTGAGCAAGGTCGTCTTGCCCGATCCCAGAAAGCCGGTGAGGACGACCACCGGGATCTGCTTCCTGCTCACGCGCGTGCCTCCGTGCCGTGCCGGTCCGGTTCCGTACCGCTCGGCCGGCCGGCACCGGCTGGGGCGGGTGCGGTCCCACGTAACGGGCCGCCGGGCGAATGATCTTGAGGTCCGCCGTCCGCTCCAGGATATGGGCGCTCCGGCGGACCGCTCGCGCGGCGGCGAAGACCGGCGTGACCATCGCGCGGGGCGGGTGAACCGAGCGGCCGGTACAACGGCCCCCGTCCGCCCAGGGACCCGCCCCGAGCGGGACGGATCCGAGCTGAGCGGACGGGGGCTGTACGGCACGGCCTGGCGGGTGCCCGGACGAGTGAGTCCGGTGATTCAGCTCCGCAGCCAGGCCGCAGTGTCCCGCGGGAGGCGCCCGCCGTCCAACGGGCCGCTGGTGAGCAGGACACGTGTGTGGGCGGGGAGTTCCGCCGGTTCCTCCGCGAGGTTGACGAAGCAGACCAGACCGTCGGTACGGGCGAAGGACAGCACCCCTGGAGCGGCCTCCAGCCAGCTCATCGGCCCGTCCCCGAAGCCCGGTTCCGTACGGCGCAGCCGCAGGGCCTCGCGGTAGAGGGCGAGCATCGACGCCGGATCGGCCCCCTGGAGATCCGCGGCGTACGTGGCCCACGACTCCGGCTGCGGCAGCCATGGTTCGGTCTCCGAGCCGAACCCCGCGTACGGTTCGCCCGCCGTCCAGGGCAGCGGCACCCGGCAGCCGTCACGCCCCGGGTCCGTGCCGCCGGAGCGGAAGTGCATCGGATCCTGGATCCGGTCACGCGGGATCTCCGCCTCGGGCAGCCCCAGTTCCTCTCCCTGGTAGAGATAGACGGCGCCGGGGAGCGCCAGCGAGAGCAGCGCGGCGGCGCGCGCCCTACGGGTGCCCAGGTCCGTGTCCGTCGGGGTGCCGAACGCCTTGGCCGCGAAGTCGAAGCCGCTGGCCTCCCGGCCGTACCGGGTGACCGTGCGGGTCACATCGTGGTTGCAGAGCACCCAGGTGGCCGGGGCGCCGACGGGCGCGTGCTCGGCGACCGTCTCGTCGATCGCGGTCCGCAGCAGGGCCGCGTCCCAGGGGCAGGCCAGGAAGTTGAAGTTGAACGCGGTGTGCAGTTCGTCCGGGCGCAGGTAGCGCACGAAGCGCTCGGTGTCGGGCAGCCAGACCTCGCCGACGAAGATGGCGTCGTACTCGTCGGCGATGGCGCGCCAGGAGCGGTAGATGTCATGCAGTTCGTCGAGGTCGATGTAGGGGTGCGGGTCACGGCCCGCGGTGAAGTCCGGCAGCGCCGGGTCCTTGGCGAGCAGCGCGGCCGAGTCGATCCGTACGCCGGCGACGCCCCGCTCGAACCAGAAGCGCAGCACGTCCTCGTGCTCCCGGCGCACCGCGGGATGGGCCCAGTTGAGGTCGGGCTGCTCGGGGGCGAAGAGATGCAGGTACCACTCGCCGTCCTCCAGCCGGGTCCAGGGCGTGCCGCCGAATTCGGAGCTCCAGTCGTTCGGCGGGATCTCGCCGTTCTCGCCACGCCCGGGTCTGAAGTGGAACAGCCGGCGTTCGGGGCTGCCGGAGCCCGCGGCCAGCGCGGCCTTGAACCAGGCGTGCTGGTCGGAGACATGGTTGGGTACGACGTCGATGATCGTACGGATACCCAGTTCACGCGCCTCGGCGATGAGCTTCTCGGCCTCGGCGAGGGTGCCGAAGGCGGGGTCGATGGCCCGGTAGTCCGCCACGTCGTAGCCGCCGTCGGCGAGGGGCGAGAGATACCAGGGGGTGAACCAGATGGCGTCCACGCCGAGTTGCACGAGATACGGCAGCCTCGCCCGTACGCCCGCGAGATCTCCGGTGCCGTCACCGTCACCGTCGGCGAAGCTGCGTACGTAGATCTGGTAGATGGCGGCGTCACGCCACCAATTCGTGTCGGCGGGCGCCACAGGGCTGCCTTCCATACGACTTCCTTTCACGATGTTCGGCCCTGATGTCCTGGTCAGCCCTTGGAGCTGCCGGCGCTGATGCCGGCGATGATGTGGCGCTGGAACACCAGGAACATCAGGACCATCGGGATACTGGCGATCACCATGGCGGCGATGAGTACCGACAGCGGGATGTTCTGCGACAGCTGGACCAGCGCGACGCTGATGGGTTGTTTGTCGGTGTCCGAGAAGACCATCAGCGGCCAGAGGAAGTCCTGCCAGACGGCGACCAGCGCGAAGATGGAGACCACGCCGAGCACCGGCCGTGACATGGGCAGCAGGATCGACCAGAGCGTACGGAGCTTTCCCGCTCCGTCGATCTCCGCCGCCTCCAGCACATCGCGCGGGATCTGGTCGAAGAACCGCTTCAGCAGATAGAGGTTGAACGCGTTGGCCACGGCCGGCAGCCAGATCCCCAGCGGGTCGTTGAGCAGGCTGGTGTGGATCAGCGGCAGATCGGCGATGGTCAGGTACTTCGGTACGAGCAGCGCCTGGGCCGGGACCATCAGGGTGGCGAGGATGCCTCCCAGGATCACCTTCCCGAACGCCGGCCTCAGTTTGGACAGGGCGTAGGCCGCCGCCGTGCAGAAGACGATCTGGAGGATCCAGGCGCCGGCGGCCTGGACCACCGTGTTCCACAGATGGGTGGGGAGCTGCATCAGGTCCCAGGCGTCGGTGTACGCGCTGAGGTGCCAGCTGTCGGGGACCAGCGTCGGCGGCGTCCGCACCAGTTCGTCCGGGGACTTCATGGCCCCGGAGGCCATCCAGTACACCGGGAACAGGAAGGCCAGGACGAACGCGAGGACGACACCGCCGAAGACGATCCAGTAGAGCGTCCTGCCCCGGGTGCTCGCGAGCGCGAGCGGGGAGACGAGGGTGCGTACGGCCGGGGTGCGTACAGCGGGGGTACGTACGGCCGAGGTACGTCGGATCATGCGCCGCGCTCCTCTCTCAGTCGTCGGTGCGGGTGAGCCGCAGATAGAGGGCGGAGAAGAGGCTGAGCACGATCAGCAGCATCACGCTCAGGGCGCACGCCCCGCCGAAGTCGTTGTAGAGGAACGCGTACTTGTAGATGAGATAGAGGATCGTGACCGTGGAGTTCTCCGGTCCGCCGCCGGTGATCACGAAGGGCTCCGTGAACACCTGCATCGTGGCGATGATCTGGAGCAGCATCAGCATCAGGATGATGAACCGGGTCTGCGGGATGGTCACATGGCGCACGCGCTGCCAGATGCCGGCGCCGTCCAGCTCCGCCGCCTCGTACAGTTCCCCCGGGATGCCCTGGAGAGCGGCGAGATAGATCAGGACGGTGCCGCCCATGTTCGCCCAGGTCGCGACGATGACGAGGGAGAGGAGCGCGGTGTCGGCGCCGTTGGTCCAGTTCGAGGTGGGCAGATGGAGGAAGCGCAGCGCCTCGTTGGCGAGACCGGCGCCCGGATCGTAGAACCACTTCCACAGCAGGGCGCTGACCACCGGCGGGATCATCACCGGCAGATAGACGACCACCCGGAAGAACGCCTTCGCGTGGCGCAGTTCATTGAGGACGAGTGCCATCACGAACGGGACCGCGAAGCCGATCAGCAGGGCGATCAGGGTGAAGGTGAGCGTGTTGCGCCAGGCCGCCCCGAACTCGGGGTCGTCGAAGACATGGGTGAAGTTGTCCGTCCCGACCCACTCCGGAGCCGACCCGGGGGTGTACTTCTGGAAGGCGATGATCACCGCGCGGATCGCCGGGTACCAGGAGAACAGGGCGAAGCAGATGAGGCCGCCGATCAGGAACCCGTAGGCGCGCGCCTGATGGGACAGCTTGCGGCGGAGGGGGCCCGCGGCCGCGCGGCCCGCCGGGCGCTGTCCCGGGGTGGCGGGCGGCGCGGCGGCGGACCGGTGGGGGGCCTGGGCAGTCTTCATCGACGCGTCAGCCTCGCGCCAGGATTCCGTCGATCTTGGACTGCGCGTCCTTGAGGAGGCCGTCGATGTCGGCGTCCTTCTTGGTGAGGACCGAGGAGACGGCTCCGTCGAGGACCGAGTAGATCTGCTGGGCCTTCGGCGGCTCCAGCTTCGCGGTGAGCTGCTGGCTGCCGTCCAGGAACGCCTGGTAGTTCTCGACCGGGACGTTGGCGTACTGCTTCTTCAGCTCCTGGTCCTTGGTGTCCGTGGCGCCGGTCCACAGCCGGGGCTCGGGGAGACCGACCGGGGCCTTCAGATCGGCGGCGCGCTTCCAGTTGTTGAGCCCGGTGCCCGGGGCGTTCGTCTGGAACTCCAGCCACTTCAGACCGGCCCTGATCTGCTCGGGGGAGGCCTTCTTGTTGAACATGTAGCCGTCGCCGCCGATGAGCGTGCCCTTGCCGCCGGGCATGGGGGCGAGCGCGAGGTCCTCGTACTTGCCGCCCTTCTCCTTGACCAGGATCGGCACGTTGTCGGGCGCGGAGATGTACATGCCGAGCTTGCCGGAACCCATCATCTGCTGGACGTCGTTGAGGATCAGGAGCTGCTTGGTCCCCATGGAGTTGTCCGTCCAGCGCATGTCCTTGAGGTTCTGCAGGACGGCCTTGCCCGCGGGGGTGTCGACGCTCCCCTTCTCGCCGTCCGCGGTGACGACATCGCCGCCCTGCGAGTAGATCTCGGCGGTGAAGTGCCAGCCGCCCTGGTTCTGCGCGCTGTAGTCGGCGTATCCCACATAGCCCTGGCCGAGTCCCGCGATCTTCTTGGCGGCGGCGCGGACCTCTTCCCAGGTGGCCGGGGGCTTGTCGGGGTCGAGGCCGGCCTGCTGGAAGAGCTTCTTGTTGTAGAGGAGGCCCATCGAGTAGTTCGTCCGCGGAACGCCGTAGACCTTGCCGTCGACGGTGTAGACGTCGCGCAGCGACTGCTGGATGTCGCTGTAGCCCTTCATCTCCTGCACGTACGAGGTGATGTCCGCCGCCTGGTTGATGTCGACGACGTGCTTGGCGTCCGTGAAGTAGGTGTAGAAGACGTCTTCCATCTGACCGCCGGCGAGCTTCGCGTCGAAGGTCTTCGGATCCTGGCAGGGGAAGGCGTCGCGGCCGACGACGTCGATGTCCGGGTTCGCCTTCTCGAACGTCTTCATGTCGTCCTCGAAGCTCTGCCGGTCGATCTTGGCGCTCTTCGGCGGCATGCAGTTCACGGAGATACGCGTCTTGCCATCGGCGGTGTCCTCGCTGCCCGAGCCGCACGCGGCCAGACCAGTGAGGGCGAGCGCGGAGGCTATGGCTGCGGTACAGGTGCGGCTGAACCCGGAACGTCTCATCGGTGGGACCCCTCTTGGGCAGGAGCGTGGGAAACCCACAGCTGCTCGCTGTGTGGCGGCGCTCACTCAACCACCAACTACGGATGTCCGCAATATGTCGCCCCGATTTCGCAAATACTTGACAGTTGGTGCGCATGTCCGGTCATCTGTATGCGGAACGGCCTCGCAACGCGGCGGGCCCCGCACGCCGTTCGCGTGCGGGGCCCGGATCCTGCCTGTCGTCGTGCAGCCGTCGTGTTGTCGTCGCCCGGTCGCCGTCGCGCTGCCCGGCGCGACCGCCCGTCAGCCGCGCGGGGCCTGCGCCGTGGACCCGCGTACCACCAGCTCCGGCTCGAACAGCAGCTCACCGGGCGGCACCGCGCCACCCTGGATCTGGGCGCTCAGCATCTCCACGGCCGCCCGCCCCATGGCCTCAATGGGCTGCCGGACGGTGGTCAGCGGCGGCTCGGTGCAATTCATGAAAGCGGAGTCGTCGAAACCGACGACGGACACCTCTCGCGGTACGTCGAGACCGCGTCGGCGGGCGGCCCGCACCGCACCGAGGGCCAGCGGGTCACTCGCGCAGATGATGCCCGTGACACCGCGGTCGAGCAGCCGAGACGCCGCCGCGTGCCCACCCTCCAGCGAGAACATGGTCCGCTCGACGCAGTCGTCGGGAAGCTTCCCCCGGGCGGACTTCGCCGCCGCCAGCGCCGCGGCGAGCTTGCGCCGGGACGGCACATGGTCGGAGGGGCCGAGTACGAGACCGATGCGCTCGTGGCCGAGCGAGGCGAGATGGCGCCAGGCCTGCTCGACGGCCACGGCGTCGTCGCAGGAGATACAGGGGAAGTCGAGGTTCTCGATCGGCGCGTTGATCAGGACGACCGGGATCTTGCGCTCGGCGAGCAGCCGGTAGTGGTCGTGCGGGGCGTCCGCCTGCGCGAACAGCCCGCCGGCGAAGACCACCCCGGAGACCTGCTGCTGAAGCAGCAGTTCCACATAGTCCGCCTCGGAGACGCCGCCCTTCGTCTGGGTGCACAGCACAGGCGTCAGTCCCTGCTGGGCCAGCGCCCCGCCGATCACTTCGGCGAACGCCGGGAAGATGGGGTTCTGCAACTCCGGCAGGACCAGACCGACGAGCCGGGCGCGCTCGCCACGCAGCTGTGTCGGCCGCTCGTAGCCCAGGACGTCGAGCGCGGTCAGCACCGACTGGCGCGTGGCCTGCGAGACACCGGGCTTGCCATTGAGTACCCGGCTGACCGTGGCCTCGCTGACCCCAACCTTCTTCGCCACCTGAGCAAGTCGTCGCGTCATACACGCAAGACTATCGCAAGGGTTGCAAGCTACTTGCTTGAGAGCGTAATTCGAGCGTAAAGGCGCCGGTAAGCGAGGTGCCGGCCGGAAGCGACCGGCCGGCACCACACTACGGCCCTCGGGGGCCCTGAGCCCCCTCCTACGGGTTGATGTTGATCTTGAAGTTGGGCGTCGTGTTCTTCACGTCCATGGCGTTGTTGTTGAGCGTCAGACCGTTGAAGGTGACCTCACCGACGGCCGGGCCCTGACCCGCCTCCGGCATCTCGTTGGCCCACAGTCCGAAGCCGGACTTGGCGTCGAAGGCGTCACCGCTCTTGCGCGCCCCGGAGATCGAGATGTCGCTGAGGATGGTGTCCTTGATCGGGAACTGCGGCTGGCCGCCCACATAGTTGGTCTGGAACATGATGCCGCTGTAGGTCGGATCGACGATGTCGACACTGTTGATCCGGATCCCCTGGAACACCTTGGACGCCGAGAACAGCCAGATCCCGGGGAAAGTCTGCGTTCCCCAGAAGTGGCCGCCGGCCCGGACGATCGACACGTTCTCGATCGTCGTCGGATCGGTCCCGAAGCCGTTCATCGGATAACCGAAGTCCAGCGAGCTGACCGTGATGCCCGAGTACACGAGCGTGTCCGCGATATGGACGTTGCGGAAGGTGTTGTTGAAGCCGCCGTACACGGCCAGGCCCGCCGCGCGCCAGGTGAGGATCGAGGTCAGGTTCTCGTAGACGTTGTTCTTCATGTCCGCGCCCCCGGCGTCGATCGCCGAGAACAGCGCGAAGCTGTCGTCGCCCGTGGCCCGCGCCTCGTTGTTGACGACATGGTTGTCCGTGCTGCCGTTGGTCATGTTGATGCCGTCGGCGAACATGTTGCGGATCCGGGAGTTCTTGATCGTGATGTTGTCCGTGTTGGCGCCCCAGTAGAGGCAGACCATGTGCTCGTTCCAGATGTTGTCGATCACGATGTCGGAGACATTCGAGAAGTCGAACACCTTGCCCGGACCGTCGATACGCGAGGTGTAGTTGCCGAAGTACGCGAAGCCGCTGAAGGACGAGCCCTTCGCCGCGGCCTCCGCACGGAAGCCGACATCGGTGTTGTCCTGTGTCGCCGGGGCGTGGAACTTGGTGTACCAGGGACCGGCGCCGACGACCTTCACCGGCTTCCCGTACACCTGGAACTTGCTGGACGTCTGGTAGTCACCGGGCGGCAGATAGACACCGACCAGCTTCCCCGTGGTGTCCATCCGGACCCGGTCCAGGGCGTTCTGCACGTCCTGGTGGGCGAATCCGGCCGGGACCGTGTACGTCGCCGGGTCCGGGTTGGCGATCTGCGCGACCTGCTCCAGGTTGATGAAGTCGATCGCGTACGTGGTGGTGTTGGGCGTGTCCTTCTGGAGCCTGATCTTGCTGCCCGCCGGGACGGTCTTGCCCAGCATGACGTTCGCCTCGTCGTAGATGTGCCGGGGCGCACCGGAGCCGGGCGAGTTGCCGGGGCCGGCCTCCGCTCCGTACAGCCACGCGTACTTGGAGGTGAGGTCGATCGCCTTGAGGAAGGTGCCGTCGACATAGACGTTCAGGGTGGAGTCGATGCCACCGCCGCCCGCCGAGTCCGGTATCGAGAACCGCGTGACCAGCGTGTTCGTAGTGGCCCTGGTGGTGAACTCGACGTAGTTGCCGGTGTTGTTGAGCGTGACGGCCTTACGCCCCGACGCCTCGCCCGCGACATCGCCGACAGTCCGGTTCGGGCCGACGACCTGTGCGCCGCCGCCCGCCGTGCCGTCCTCCGCCTCGTACATGTCGTACGGCATATTGGCGCCGCGCCCGACGAACAGCGGCTGTGTGCTGGTGTTGTTCGCGCGCTTCACCGGCAGTTCGTTGGTGTCGTCGGCGAGGACCACCTTCACGGTGTACGAGCCGTTGGCCGCGGCCCAGGTGCCGAGGCCCACCGGCGGGGTGGTCGCCCCGGCGGCGATGGTCCCGTTGTGCGAGCCGGTCAGGGTCCTGACCGTGGCGCCCTTGGAGTCGAGCAGGGAGAGCGTGATGCCGTGCGCGCCGGCCGCGGAGGCCACCGTGCCCTGGTTCCTGATCGCCACCGAGAAGGTGACGGTGTCCCCGGCCGAGGGCGAGGACGGTGAGGTGGAGACGGTCGCGGCGACCAGGTCCGAGCTGGAGACCGGCTTCACCACCAGCGCGCCGGGGCTGGTGTAGGAGTTGTTGGTCTCGTTCTGCTCGATGACCGTGTTGCCCGGGTCGGCGACCGCGCCGAGCTGGTACGAACCGGCGTCACGCGGGCCGATGTCCGCCGTGACGGTGGCCGAGGCCCCGGCCGCCAGGGCGCCCACCGAAGCGGTGGCCGCCTTGCTGCCGCCGAGCTGGAACTCGACCGTGCTGGCCGGTGCGGCGACCGCTCCGGAGTTGCGTACGGTCGCCGACAGGGTGATCGGGTCCGACTCGACCGGCGCGGCGGGGGTCGCGCCGACCGCCGTGACCTGGAGGTCGGGGTTGGGCGCCGGATCGCCGAGCACCTGGAACTCCGCCACCTGTCCCGCGCCGGAGCCGGTGTTGGAGGTGAACCTCAGCTGGACGTCGGCGACGCGCGCGCTGACCGGGATGGTCACCGCGTTCCCGTTCGCCGGGCTGAACGCGTAGTCCTTGGCGGCCACCAGGCTGGTGAGACCCGAGGCGCTCTGCTCACGCCCCAGCACCTGGATGTTCTGGGTCCGCGCTCCCCAGCTGCTGTCCGGGTTGAGCTTGACGACGACGCTCTGAGTGTCGGCGTTGGCGCCCAGTTTCACAGTGAGGGTGTTGGGGTAGCTGCCGCCCGCGCCCTCCCAGTAGGTGGTGACGCTGTTGTCGTTCGCGTTCTCCGCGACGAAGGTGTGGATCACGGAGGACGCGGAGATCGGCTTGCCGACGGCGAGGTTCGACGCCGAGCCGCTGCTGCCGTTCCTGGTGACCGTGTTGCTGTCGCCGGAGCGGTTGCCCGCCGCGTCCCTGGCCCGTACGTAGTACGAGACGGTCGTACCGGCGGGCTGGGTGTCCGTGTATGTGGTGACAGTGCCGGCCACGGTCTGGCGCAGCACGTTGTTGGCGTAGATCTCGTACCCGGTCACACCCGTGTTGTCCGTCGACGCGGCCCAGGTCAGCCTGACCTGACCGGAGGACGGCTCGGTGAACGCGAGGTTGGCGGGGGCGGTGGGCGCCTGTGTGTCACCGCTGCCGCCCTGGCGGGTGACGGTGTTGCTGTTGTTCGAGACGTTTCCGGCCGCGTCCTTGGCCCGTACGTAGTACGAGACGGTCGAGCCGGCGGGCTGGGTGTCGGCGAACGTCGTGACCCCGCCGGCGACGCTGGTGCGCAGCTCGTTGTTGGCGTAGATGTCGTAGCCGGTCACACCGGTGTTGTCGGTGGACGCCTTCCAGGTCAGCTTGATCTGACCGGTGGCCGGCTCGGTGTAGGCCAGCTCCGTGGGCGCGCTGGGCGCCTGCGTGTCACCGGTCTCGGGACCGTAGATCTCCAGTTCGGAGAGCTGACCGCCGGGCTGGCCGGTATTGGCCGTGATCAGCACCCGGACATAGCGTGTGGTGACGGAGTCGAAGGGGATCGTCACCGCCTGTCCGCCCGCGGCGTTGAAGGTGTACGCCTGGGACGCGGTCAGATCCGTGAAGGCGGAGTTGTGCTCGCTCCCCTGGATCTTCAGCGTCTGGCTCCTGGCTCCCCAGCCGTCCGGCAGCCTCAGCACCACCTGGTTGACGCGGACCGAGGAGCCGAGGTCGGCCTGGATCCACTGCGGGAAGGCGTTGTTCCTGCTCTCCCAGTAGCTGGCCTTGTTGCCGTCATTGGCGTTGCCGGGCCCGTAGACCTCGGTGAAGCTGCTCGCCGTGAGCGTCCTGCCGAGGGCGAGGTTCACCGACGCCGCGGCGGCCGCGTGCACCTCCAGCTCGGAGAGCTGGGCCTTCTTCCCCGCCGTGTTGGCCGTGATGTCGGCCCGTACGAAGCGGGCCTTGGTGGCCGGGAAGGACACGGTGACCTTGTTGCCGGCGCCCTTGCTGAAGGTGTACGTGGCGGAGGACTTCAGCGTCGAGAAGCTGGTGCCGTCCGCGCTCCCCTGGAGGGAGAGCGTCTGCTTCCGGGACTCCCACCCTGCGGGGAGCTTCAGCACCACCTGGTCGACGCGCTTGCTCGACCCCAGGTCCGACTGCACCCACTGGGGAAGCTTCTTGCCGTCACCCTCCCAGTACGTGGACTGATCCCCGTCCGTCACGTTCCGGGCGGTCCCGTCGCCCGACGTCGTGCTCGCCGCCGCGGTCCGCCCCGCGGCGATGTTGGGACCGTCGTCCGCCGCAGCGGTCATCGACGGCCAGCCGATCATCAAAAGACTGGTGGCTATGGCGGTGGAGAGGACCCGCCATCTCCGGCGTAGCGATCTCATGGATCCCCGATCTTCGGCCTCGGCGCGGGGGCGACGAGGGCGCGGCTCTGGCTGCGTACCTGTAGGACAGGCGTTTCTGCACTGCTGAACAGAGACTTTTGCGTTTTGCGGTCAGAGAGTTGCAGAGAAATGCGAGTGCGTCCACCACTCGGACAGAACCAAATCACCAGGTTCCCCACCCGAGTTGACGGCAAGTCCGCCACACACACCGGTTTCGGGCCGCTCAGCAGGGAACCGTAAGTGCGCTGCAAATTGCGCAAGCCTTTTGCGTCGATGTGGAAGTTTCGGAAAGGGCGTCCGGCCCTCTACCGTTCGTACAGATGAACGCCGCACCGAGCACCGCGGGCAGACGACGGCGATTCGGCTGGCCACGCCGGGTCTTCTCGCAGGTGCTGCTGATGCAGCTCGCCATCGCCGCGGGCGTCACCGTGCTGGCCACGGGGCTCTTTCTCGCGCCGTTCAGCGCCGAGCTGGACGACCAGGCGATGCGCCGCGCACTGGCGATCGCCGAGACCACGGCGTCCACCGATGTGGCCGCCGACCTCGTCGCCACGGACCCGGCGGCCGACGGTCCCGTACAGGCCGAGGCCGAGCGCATCAGACAGTCCACCGGCGCCGAGTATGTGGTGATCATGGACAGACGCGGGGTGCGCTGGTCGCACACCGACCTGGACGAGATCGGCAGGGTCGTCTCCACCGATCCCAGCGACGCCCTCGCGGGCAAGGACATCATGGAGCTGGACAGCGGCACGCTCGGCCGGTCCGCCCGGGGCAAGGTGCCGCTGCGCGACGAGAGCGGGCGGATCGTCGGTGCCGTCTCGGTCGGTATCGCGTACGACAGCGTCCGTGACCGGTTCCTGTCCGCGATCCCGGGGCTGCTCGCGTACGCGGGCGGAGCACTGGCCGCCGGGGCGCTCGCCGCGTATCTGATCTCCAGGCGTCTCCAGCGGCAGACCCATGACCTGGCCTTCTCCGATATCTCGGCGCTGCTCACCGAGCGCGAGGCCATGCTGCACAGCCTGCGGGAAGGCGTCGTGGCGCTGGACGGGACCGGGCGGATCCGGCTGATGAACGACGAGGCGCAGCGGCTGCTCGGGCTCGGTCCCGACGCCACCGGACGGCCGCTGGACGAGGTGCTCGGCGCCGGGCGCACCACCGAGGTGCTGGCGGGGCGGGTGGTCGGCGAGGATCTGCTTGCCGTCCAGGGCAGCCGCGTCCTGGTCGCCAACCGGATGCCCACCGACGACGGAGGCGCCGTCGTGACCCTCCGCGACCGTACGGAGCTTGAGCGGCTCGGGCGGGAGCTGGACGCCACCAAGGGGCTGATCGACGCCCTGCGCGCCCAGGACCATGAACACGCGAACCGGATGCATACGCTGCTGGGGCTGCTGGAGCTGGAGATGCACGAGGAGGCGGTGGAGTTCGTCACCGAGGTCGTCGGGGTGCACCGGGCCACCGCCGAGCAGATCACCGAGCGGATCCATGATCCGCTGCCGGCCGCGCTGTTGGTCGGCAAGGCCACGGTCGCCGCGGAGCGGGGCGTCTCGCTGTGGCTCTCCCCCGGCACGCTGCTGCCGGACCGGCTGATCGACCCGCAGGGCCTGGTCACGGTCGTCGGCAACCTCGTCGACAACGCGCTGGACGCGTCGGCCGGCTCCGAGGACCCGCGGATCGAGGTGGAACTGCGCGCCGAAGGCCGTACGGTCGTGTTCGTGATCTCCGACAGCGGCCCCGGCGTCCCGCCCGACCAGCGCGAACTGGTCTTCTCCGAGGGCTGGTCGACCAAGGAGCCACCGGCCCACGGCAAACGCGGCCTCGGGCTGGCCCTGGTGCGCAGACTCGCCGAGCGGCAGGGCGGCAGCGCGCGGGTCGGCGCGGGGGCGCACGGCGGCGCGGAGTTCACGGTCGTCCTGCCGGAGGCGCTGACGGAGCCGGAGCCGGGCGGGAGCATGGGGCCGGACGGGACCACGGGGTCCGGCGCGGCCCCGGGGGCGGACCGCGAGCAGGCCACCGCAGGGGAGACACGATGATCGACGTACTGGTCGTGGACGACGACATCCGGGTCGCGCGGATCAATACGGCCTATGTGGCCAAGGTCGCGGGCTTCCGGGTGGTGGCCCAGGCCCACACCGCCGCCGAGGCCCTGCACCGGATCGCCGAACACTCCGTCGATCTCATCCTGCTCGACCACTATCTACCGGACGAGAACGGGCTCGCGGTGGTAAGGGAGTTGCGGCGGCTCGGCCATCAGACCGACGTGATCATGGTGACGGCGGCGCGCGATGTCGCCACCGTCCAGTCCGCGATGCGCCACGGCGCGCTCCAGTACCTGGTCAAACCCTTCAACTTCGCAGGGCTGCGGGCCAAGCTGGAGGCGTACGCGACGCTGCGCCGCACCCTGGAGGGCGGCGGCGAGGCGGAACAGTCGGAAGTGGACCGGATGTTCGGGGCGCTCTCCGCGGCGAGCGCCCCCGCGCTTCCCAAGGGCCACTCCCCCACCACCGCCGAGGTGGTGCGCAAGGTACTGATGGGCGCCGACGGACCGCTCTCTGCGCAGGAGATCGCGGAGCGCGCGGGGATGAGCCGGCAGACCGCACAGCGCTATCTCAAACTGCTGGAACGGGCCGGTCGGGTACGGCTCACGCTTCGGTACGGGGAGACGGGGCGGCCGGAGCACCGCTACGCCTGGGCGACGAGCGGCTGAGGACCCCGCTGCCGGGCCCTTTCTCGGCCGAGGCCGGCGACCATCGCCACATTCACCGCGCCCGCGAGATCCCGGACTCTTCTCCCCGCGAGATCCCGGACTCTTCTCTCCTCCGGCTTCACTCCATCAGGTGATGGTTGTCCCGGGTGGCGGGATGAGTCCGCGCTGATAGGCGTAGCGCACGGCCTGCGCGCGGTCGCGTACACCCGTCTTGGCGAAGAGGTTGTTGATGTGGGTCTTCACCGTGGCCGCCCCGATATGCAGCCGCTGCGCGATCTCCTTGTTGGAGAGCCCCTCGGCGACCAGCGAGAGCACCTCGGCCTCGCGGGCGGTGAGCCCGTCGGGCAGCTCCGCGGGGGCGGGCGCGGCGGGCGGGGACGTGACCCGCTCCAGCAGCCGGCGCTGTACGGCGGGCGCCAGCCCGGCCTGGCCCGCCAGTACGTCCTCGACGGCCCGGATGATCTCCTCCCCCTCGGCGTCCTTGGTGAGATAGCCGCGGGCGCCGGCCCGGAGCGCGGCGAAGAGCGAGTCGTCGTCGGCGTACGTCGTGAGCACCACGACTTGCGTGCCCGGGTGCTCCGCGCGGATACGGCGGGTGGCCTCCACGCCGTCGCAGCGCGGCATCCGCAGATCCATCAGGACCACATCGGGAGCGAGTTCGGCCACGAGGGCCACGGCCTCCTCGCCGTCCCTCGCCGCGCCGACGACCTCGATGCCCGGCAGCAGCCCGAGCAGCATCACAATGCCCTCGCGCACCACGGCCTGGTCATCGGCGACGATCACCCTCGCCGTCATGCGGGCACTCGCAAACGCACGCTGAAACCCTTCTCGTCGGGGTCGTCCGGGCCTCCGGGACCTGCCTCCAGAGTGCCGCCGAGCAGTTCGGCGCGCTCCTTCATCCCCAGCAGACCGTACCCGGAGCCCGATGAGCCCAGCCCGGCCGGGGCCGCGCCCTTCCCACCGAAGTCCCGCACATCCAGCGTCACCTCGTCCGCGCCGTACGTGAGCCGGATCAGCACCCGCGCGCCCGGGGCGTGTTTCCGTACGTTGGTCAGCGCCTCCTGCACCACCCGGCGCACCGTCTGGGACGCCTCCGCGGGCAGTGGCCGCGGCTCACCCCCGATCTCGACCTCGGCACCGTCCGTCGCGGCCAGTTCGCGCAGATAGTCCCCGAGGGGTGCCATCTCGCCGCGCAGCGCGGAGAGCGCCTGGTGGGTCTCGGCGAGCCCTTCGCGCGCCATGGAGCGCGCGGCGACGATCCTTTCCAGGATCTGGTCGCGGAACGGGCTGTGCGGCTCGCGCTCGATCCGCAGCCGCGCCGCCTCCAGATGGACGAGCTGTGCGGAGAGGCTGTGCGCCAGGACGTCATGGATGTCCCGGGCGATCCTGGCACGTTCCGCGAGGGCGGCCGACTCCGCCTCGGCGGAGCGGGCGGCGCGCTCCTGGGCCAGCAGCCGCTGGGCGTTGCCGCGCGCCTCCGCGTCGAGCCGCAGTACGTATCCGGCCAGGAGCAGCCCGGCGGTGGTGATCGTGGTCGTGAGCCAGTTGTCCTGGTTGTGCGCCGCGAACCCGCCGAGGGCGACGACGGTGGTGGGCAGCGCCGCGACGAGCGGCAGCCGCTCCATGGCGACGACCGCGCAGCCGCACCACAGCACCGTGGCCGGGATCTCGAACCCGCCCTGCCGCGCGACGACGGACCCGCCCATCAGCAGCACGAGCAGCCCGACCGACGGCCAGAGATCGTTGCGCAGCGTGGTGCGGTAGAAGGACCAGCCGAGAAACCCGGTGAGCAGCACCCCGGCGACGGCCGCGAACGCTGCCCAGCCGGCCACATGGCGCTGGCTGAAGGTGGACCACAGCAGGGCGCCGAGGGCCAGCACTCGTACGCCGCGGTTCAGCCGTCGCCGGGCGTCGGTGCGGCCCTGCCGGGAGAGAGCCTCCCGGGAGGGCCAGTTCCTCCAGGCCTCGGGGGTCACACACGGTCCTTCCACGGTGCGGCGGTCACGCCGTCACCGTACGACGCCCGGCCGGCGCGGGCCCGCCACACCAGCAGACCCCTGCGGACCAGCACCGAGGCGGCGAGCGCGAGCAGCAGCGCCCCGCTGCCCTGATGGACCCCGATCAGCGCGCCGACGCCCATGAGCCCCAGCCGCAGGGCGATACCGGCGATCCAGACCCCGGCGGTGGCCTTCGTGCCCTTCGACCACACCGAGCCGTCCCGCTCGGTCCAGATATGGCTGGTGCGGGCCCACCCGGCGCCCATCAGCGCCCCCACGACCAGCTCCGCGCCGAGCAGCAGCGCCGACAGCGACGGGTTCCGCGCGTCGAGGAGGCCGGGCTCACGCAGCGCGACCACGACCAGGATGACGGGCACCACCAGCCAGCGGTGCCCGTCGGCGGTGACCCGCTGGGGCTTGAACTGGCGGGCGGCGATCAGAGCGACCACCGCGACGGCCACCAGCACATTGAGGAGCGAGGACATCAGGGCCTCCGGGGACGAAGAAGTTCAACGACCTCGACGCTACGGAGAAATACCAGGTCAGGGCATCGGCGCGGGGGTTGACCACAGGTGGACGTACGGTCTCCACCCCTGGGTGGAGACCGTACTCCCGTAGATCCCGGGCCGCCTCAGGCGTCGATGCGCGAGCGGTCCAGCGTCGCCGCGGAGCTGGTGATGAACTCCTTGCGGGGAGCCACCTCATTGCCCATCAGCAGATCGAAGATCTGCTCGGAGGACTCCAGGTCCCCGATGTTGATCCGCCGCAGGGTGCGGTGGCGGGGATCCATCGTGGTCTCCGCCAGCTGGTCGGCGTCCATCTCCCCGAGGCCCTTGTAACGCTGGATGGAGTCCTTGAAGCGCACGTTCTTGCGCTGGAACTCCATCAGCGTCTGCCGCAGCTCGTTGTCCGAGTACGTGTAGATGTACTTGTCCTGGCCCTTCTTGGGCTGGACAAGCTCGATCCGGTGCAGCGGCGGCACGGCGGCGAAGACCCGGCCCGCCTCCACCATCGGCCGCATATAGCGCTGGAAGAGCGTGAGCAGCAGACAGCGGATATGGGCGCCGTCGACATCGGCGTCGACCAGCAGCACGATCTTGCCGTAGCGGGCGGCGTCGATGTCGAAGGTCCGGCCCGAGCCCGCCCCTATGACCTGGATGATCGCGCCGCACTCGGCGTTCTTGAGCATGTCCGAGACGGATGACTTCTGGACGTTGAGGATCTTGCCCCGGATCGGCAGCAGCGCCTGGAACTCGCTGTTCCTGGCGAGCTTGGCCGTACCGAGCGCGGAGTCGCCCTCCACGATGAACAGCTCGCTGCGATCCACGTCGTCACTGCGGCAGTCGGCCAGCTTGGCCGGCAGCGAGGAGGACTCCAGCGCCGTCTTCCTGCGCTGCGCCTCCTTGTGCTGGCGGGCCGCGATCCGCGTACGGGCGGCGGCGACGGCCTTCTCCAGCACGGCGCGGGCCTGCGCCTTGGCGTCGCGCTTCGTCGAGGTCAGGAACTCCTTGAGCTCCTTGGCGATGACATTGGCGACGATCCGGTTGGCCGCGGACGTACCGAGGACCTCCTTGGTCTGGCCCTCGAACTGCGGCTCGGCGAGCCGTACCGTGACCACGGCCGTGAGGCCCTCCAGGGCGTCGTCCTTGACGACGTCGTCCTCCGCGACGCGCAGCATCTTGGCCGAGCGCAGCGCCTCATTGACCGTTTTGGTCAGAGAACGCTCGAATCCGCTCACATGAGTGCCGCCCTTGGGGGTGGCGATGATGTTCACGAACGACTTGACAGTGGTGTCGTACCCGGTGCCCCAGCGCATGGCGACATCGACGCCCAGCTCGCGGGTGACTTCGGTGGGGGTCATGTGCCCCCGGTCGTCCAGGACCGGCACGGTCTCCTTGAAGGTGCCCTGGCCGGTCAGCCGCAGCACATCGCAGACGGCCTTGTCCTGTGCGAGATATTCACAGAACTCGCTGATGCCGCCGTCGAACCGGAACGTCTCCTCGATCGCCCCGTTGCCCTCGCTCTCGCCGAGACCCCGCTCGTCCCTGACGACGAGCGTCAGACCGGGGACCAGGAAGGCGGTCTGCCGCGCACGCTGGTGGAGCGTGTCCAGGGACAGCTTGGCGTCCTTGAGGAAGATCTGCCGGTCCGCCCAGTAGCGGACGCGCGTGCCGGTACGGGTCTTGGGCACCCGCTTGCCCTTGCGCAGCCCGTTCGCGGGATCGAAGGGGCTGTCGGGGCCCTGCTCGGTGAACATCCCGGGGACACCGCGCCGGAAGCTGATCGAGTGCGTGGCGCTGTTGCGGTCCACCTCGACGTCCAGCCGGGCGGAGAGTGCGTTGACGACGGAGGCGCCCACGCCGTGCAGACCGCCGGACGCGGCGTACGAGCCGCCGCCGAACTTTCCGCCGGCGTGCAGCTTGGTCATCACGACCTCGATGCCGGAGAGGCCGGTCTTGGGCTCGACGTCGACGGGGATGCCCCGGCCGTTGTCCTTGACCTCGACCGAGCCGTCCTCGTGGAGGATCACCTCGATGTGGTCGCAGTAGCCGCCCAGGGCCTCGTCGACCGAGTTGTCGATGATCTCCCAGAGGCAGTGCATCAGGCCACGGCTGTCGGTCGAGCCGATATACATTCCGGGGCGTTTGCGGACCGCTTCGAGCCCTTCAAGGACGAGCAGGTGCCGCGCGGTGTAGTTGGAGCCGTCACGGTCTGCGGTCAGCAGCGCAGTGGACGGCACGGACGTATCGGCGGTCACGCGGTTCGCTCCTCGCTGAATTTGAGATGGGCCTCTGTGGGGTAAAGGCCCGGCGTCTGTCACCGGTCAGAGCGTACAGAGGCCTGGTAGAGCCGTTGTCACGCCACCCTCGCGAATTCTCATGCTAGTCCAAGGTCGCATAGGTGTTCGATCCTTCGATGGAGTGAAGCACACATCACGTTCCCTTCCAGGCATGAACCATTTAGGCTCCGGGCACGTCCTCATCAACAACCGGCAAGCCGGCCGGCGAGGGCGATCCCCCTGACAAGCAACGTCAAGCAACGCGAAACCCGTAGTGCGAAGCCCCGCGAGCAATACGGCCCATTCGCCGCCAATCGTCAGCAGTCAGCCACAACGGAAGAAACTTTCGAGGAAAAGCCGGGAGCGGGAACGTTTTCGGCCTGGTTGGATGTTGACCCTGGTACGACAGCTCGTCGAGCTAGAGAAGAGGCGACGTGACTACTGTTCTGACCCCCGCGAGCCCGCTGACCGCGGCTGATCGCTGCGACCGGTGCGGCGCCCAGGCCTATCTGCGCGTCCTCCTGTCCAGCGGTGGTGAACTGCTCTTCTGCGCCCATCACGGACGCAAGTTCGAGCCGGAACTCAAGAAGATCGCCGCGGAAATACAGGATGAGACCGACCGACTGACGGCCGTACCGGCCGGCGGCGGTGAAGAGGAACACTGACACCTCGCATCCACGACGAGCCAAGGGTCGGTCCCGAGCCGGCCGACGGGCGGCCACCCCTGTACCGTAGGGTGACCGCCCGTTCTCGTGGTCGCGCCGGTTTCCGTGGTTGTGCCTGTTCTCGTCGTCGTGTTCTCGTCGTCGTGCCCGTTCCGGTCACGGGAGACCCGCGACGCTCAGCACGGACGAGCCGCCCGTCAGCGTGAGGTCCGTGCTCCGACCGCGTCGGCGGCGGGCCGGGCGCCCATGGTGACCCGGGTGTAGACGCCCGGACTGTCCGCGCGCCCGCAGCCGCTCCCCCAGGAGACAAGCCCGATAAGCCGTCCCTGGGCCACCAGCGGCCCGCCACTGTCCCCCTGGCACGCGTCATGCCCGCCCTGGGGATCGCCCGCACAGAGCATCGTGGAGGCCTCGTAACGGTCCCCTGAGCCTCCCGGGTACGCCCGCTCACAGCTGGAGTCCGGCAGGACCTTCACAGGCGCGGAGCGCAGCACCTGCGCGTAGTCGGCGTCGCCCGAGGTATCGCCCCAGCCGTAGACCGCCGCCTCGGTACCCGGCGCCGAGGCCGGGTCACTCCGCGCCGCCGGCCGGATCGTGTACTCCTCGGGCAGGGCGCGGGCGAGCGTCAGTACGGCGAGATCCGCCGCGTTGGTGCGCGGCTCGTACGCCGGATCCACCTGGACGGACCGTACGGCGACCTCGCGCCCGCCGGACCCCCGCAGCCGCTCACGGCCCGCGATGACCCGGAGGTCCGGTACGTCCTTCGGGGCCGCTCCGAGGACGTCCCTGCCCATGCAGTGAGCGGCGGTCAGCACTTTCGTCGGCGCCACCACCACGCCTCCGCAGAACTGGCCCGCACGCGTACCTCCGAAACGGTCACGGCTGGACAGGGCCACGACCCATGGGCTGTCGGCGATCCGCACCGCCTGCCCGCCGACGATCACCCGATCGGCGACGGCGGGAACAGGCGCGACGAGTGGCGGCAGCGCCCCCGCGGTGATCACGGCCAGTCCTCCGGTCAGCACTCGGGCTACGGAACGACGCATACAGTCTCCTGACTCTCCGGTGGACTCCGATCTACCCAGAGTCACCTCACCGGTCGAGTCTCGCACCCCCGCGCACAGCGCGAAGGCCCGGATCCTCGGTGGCATCCGGGCCTTCACTCGTGCTTCGCGCGCCCCCTGGGCTCAGCGCCTGGACCTGGGGCGTGTTTCAGAAGTCCCGTCTGCATCGCCGCGGCCGGCACGCGCACTCGCTGCGTTGTCGGAGTCGCCCGAGTACGTCCGGTACACGGGCGATCCTCCGCCTTGCGATTGCACGCTCCGGCCGCCGCGATGCCCGCCCTGCGGGCGGACGACGCTACTTCTGAAACACGCCCTAGTCCAGGTAGTCGCGCTAGTCCAGGTAGTCGCGCAGAACCTGCGAACGCGAGGGGTGGCGCAGCTTCGACATCGTCTTGGACTCGATCTGGCGGATGCGCTCACGCGTCACGCCGTAGACCTTGCCGATCTCGTCCAGCGTCTTGGGCTGGCCGTCCGTGAGACCGAAGCGCATGGAGACCACGCCCGCCTCACGCTCGGAGAGTGTGTCGAGCACCGAGTGCAGCTGCTCCTGGAGGAGCGTGAAGCTCACGGCGTCGGCCGGGACGACCGCCTCGGAGTCCTCGATGAGGTCTCCGAACTCGCTGTCGCCGTCCTCGCCCAGCGGGGTGTGCAGCGAGATGGGCTCGCGGCCGTACTTCTGGACCTCGATGACCTTCTCGGGGGTCATGTCGAGTTCCTTGGCCAGCTCCTCCGGGGTGGGCTCGCGGCCCAGGTCCTGGAGCATCTGACGCTGCACACGCGCGAGCTTGTTGATGACCTCGACCATGTGCACCGGGATACGGATGGTGCGGGCCTGGTCGGCCATGGCGCGGGTGATCGCCTGACGGATCCACCAGGTTGCATACGTGGAGAACTTGTAGCCCTTGGTGTAGTCGAACTTCTCGACCGCGCGGATCAGACCGAGGTTGCCCTCCTGGATCAGGTCCAGGAAGAGCATGCCGCGGCCGGTGTAGCGCTTGGCCAGCGAGACCACCAGTCGGAGGTTCGCCTCCAGCAGGTGGTTCTTGGCCCGGCGGCCGTCCTCGGCGATGATCTCCAGCTCGCGCTTGAGCTTCGGCGCGAGCTTGTCGGAGTTGGCCAGCTTGTCCTCGGCGAAGAGACCGGCCTCGATGCGCTTGGCGAGTTCGACCTCCTGCTCCGCGTTGAGCAGCGGGACCTTGCCGATCTGCTTCAGATAGTCCTTGACCGGGTCGGCGGTGGCACCGGCGACGGCGACCTGCTGGGCCGGCGCGTCGTCCTCGTCGTCGTCGGAGAGTACGAAGCCCTTGTTCTCGCCCTCGGTCTCCTCCTCCTCGCCCTTGCCGCCCTGCACCTCGTCGGTGGGCTCTTCGCCGTCGACGGCCTCGTCGGAGTCCTTCTTGCCGACGGCCTTCTTGGCCGTCGTCTTCTTCGCGGCGGTCTTCTTGACCGTGGCTTTCTTCGCCACGGTCTTCTTCGCGGCCGCCTTCTTGGCGGGGGCGCCGGCCTCGTCGGCCGTGACTTCCACGATCTCTGCCGCCGGAGCCGAGGTGGCGGCCGCGACAGTCTTCGTCGTGGTCGTCTTGGCCGCGACGGTCTTGGTGGCGGTGCGCTTGACCGGGCTCTTCGCTGCGACGCTCTTGCGGGTGCGCTTAGGCGACTCCGCGGCACTGACCATCAGCGTCACACCCTCTTCCTCGAGGATCTGGTTGAGGCTGCGCAGAACATTCTTCCACTGGGTTGGCGGAATCTGGTCGGCCTCGAAGGCCCGACGCACGTCATCGCCGGCGATCTGCCCATCAGCCTTTCCCCGCTCGATGAGCGCCATCACAGACTCGGACTCGGCGATCTCCGGCGGGAGCGTACGGGATGTGCTGGCCGACACGAACAACCTCTCGGAACGATGGAAACGGCTTCCGGCCCCGCCCAGGATCGGGCCGGAGCCGACGACCGTCAGCTGGGGATGTGCCGACGGCGCGTGGGCTTGGGCCTCAGAGGTGAATACAGCGCCATGCGTGGCGGACGTATTCCCTCCTCGGCTGTCACCTCTTAGGTCATCGCGCTGTCTCCAGGAGTGTTACGCCCATTCCACGTGGCCCGAGTCACACTCCATTTGCGACAAAATGACCAGAAGGGGGATTTACGGCCCCATAATCGCGTCGCCGGACCCTCTGGGTCCGGCGACACACGATGCGTACATCCCCCACGCCCGGCCCTCGGCGGCGCTCAGTGCTCGCGCGGTGCCGGAACGACACGCTCCACTTCAGGCTGGACGGTGAGCAGTTGACGCATGGCCGATTCGGCGGCGTGCGCGTCACCGGCGGCGAGGGCGTCGACGATCCGCGCGTGATGGGAGAGCGACGCCTCGGTGGGCCGGTCGCATCCGGTGACCGGACCGCCGGAGACCTGAAGGGCCGCCGAAACGATCCCCGAGAGATGCTCCAGCATGCGGTTGCCGGCGAGCTGGATCAGCAGGGAGTGATATTCGGCGTCCGCACGCGAAAAGGTGATCGAATCACCCTGCGCGAGGGCATGGCTCATGATCCCCACCATGTCGGAGAGCCGCTGCTGGACATCGGCCCGGCCATGGCCGGCCGCCAGCCGTGCGGCGAGAGGCTCGATCGTCCAGCGCAGCTCACTCAGCTCGCGGCGTTGATCGTCGCGCTGCGGCCCGAAAGCGCGCCATTCGATGATGTCGGGGTCGAGAAGATTCCAGTCGCTCACCGGACGGACACGGGTACCGACATTGGGCCGGGCGCTCACCAGGCCCTTGGCCTCCAGCACGCGCAGCGACTCCCGCACCACCGTGCGGGAGACCTCGAAGCGCTGGCCGATCTCCTCGGGTACGAGCGGCCGGTCGGCGCCCAGATCACCGGAGACGATCATCTGTCCGAGTTGCTGGACGAGTTGGCCGTGCAGCCCGCGGCCGCGGCTGCTCGTCGTACGTCGTCCCACCCGGCCCAAGTCGGTGTCTGCGCCGTCCCAGACGGGGGCGGCGACGCGATCGGCGCCGGGCGCCTCCGCGAAGGGGTAGCGGTTGAGTTCACCCGGCTCGGCGAGGCCGGACTCGACGGAACGGGCGGCGGTCATCATGGTGTGCGCAAGGGTACTCACGCATCCTTTGTCGGCGTTGCTTCCGCGACCCTTGAGGTCTTTGGTGAAAAGCACACGAAAGGGTGATCGGCGCTCGCCCTTCGATTGACGCCTTATCGGAAAGAAGCGAGCGCCATCAGGGGAGTTGCGAACACCGGTGAAATGTCCGGTCGTTCCGTGGTCACCAACGGGCCCTACGGCGAAGGCCGGTGAGCAGATATGCGCAGAGCAGGGCCAAGAGCGACAACGTCAGGGCCGCGGCGACGGGTTGGGCGACAAGTCTGAACGTGGCCATCAGCCAGTGGTCGGCCTGGCGCGGCCAGTCCAGCCAGGCCAGCTCGCGCAACCGGCCCGGGAGTCCGACGACCGAACGCGCGGACGGACCGGCGAGCGCCCGCTGAATCAGGGGGACGACCAGGGTCGGCACGGCGACAACCACGGTCACCCCCGCGGCAGTGATCCGGAAGACGCCGGCCCCCAGCAGCCCCGCCCAGGCGCAGCCGACGGTCAGTCCGGCCCAACCGGCGCTCAGCGCGAACCAGTTGCCCGGCACGGGCACGGAGTCGGCGCCGTACACCAGGCGCAGGGCGCCCGCGTCGGCGGCCACGGTCAGGAACGCGAGCGCCAGCGCCGCCGCCGCTGTCACGACGAACTTGGCGAGGAGCAGACCGAGGCGGCGCGGGACGGTGCCCCGCGCGCCGGCGAGTGCGGGGTAGCGGAACTCGTCACCGAACGAGTACGCGCCGAGCAGCCCCGCGCCGAGGGCCGCGGGCGGCAGGGGCAGGAACGCGGGCCAGGCGGCGAGCAGGCCGGAGAGCGGGGTCCTGCCGGTGCGGGCGAGCGGCACGGCGAGGGCCACGGACGCGACGAGGACGGCGATGGCGATCAGTGCGGTGGTGCGGATCCCGAACATGCGGCGGAGTTCGTAGCGCACGGGCCGGAGAGGGCTGCGTACCGGCCCCGACGGCAGCGGCACGGGCAGCGGACCGCGGTCGTGGTGCCGAGGGTGGCCGTTTTCGTGGCCGTCCTCATGGCCGTCCTCATGGCCGTCCTCATGGCCGTCCTCATGGCTGCGGTCGGGGCCGTGGTCGGGGCCGTCCTCGTAGCCGTAGGTGTAGTCGGGCTCGCAGGCGGCGTCGTAGGCGGGGGCCGGGGCGGGCACGGGCACGGAGACCGGCGCGGGACCCGTGTCGCCGAACTCGTCGGCGAGCTGATGAACGAGGACGCCGTTACGGAAGGCGGTCTCGCCGATCTCCGGGCAACTGCTGCCGTAGACGGTGAGCAGACTGCCCACCCCGGGCTCGGAGACGACTTCGACGGAGCGCCGACCTGCTCGGGCCTCGCGGCTGAGCGCGTCGGCGAGGCGGGCGGCGTGCGGCGTCCTGACGGCGACGCGGGGGCGCAGCCGGGTACGGGCGAAGGAGACCACGTCCTGGTCGGCGACGAGACGGCCCTCGTCGATGGTGATGACATGGTCGGCGGTACGCGCGGCCTCCTTGGCGTCCTGCGTGGTGTAGAGAACGGTGCCGCCCTGGTCGGCGTGCGCACGCAGCATTCCGAACAGCCAGCTGTTCTCACGGGGTGACAGATCGACGGACGGCGCGTCGAGCAGCAGGGTGTGCGGATCCCCCAACAGCGCGGAGGCGAGCCCGAGTCTGCGGTCCATGCCGAGCGAGAGCGAGCCGAGCCGTTCGTCGCGCAGACCGCCGAGACCGACGACGTCGAGGAGTTCGTCGGCGCGTGCGGCGGGCACTCCCGCGGCGGCGCAGAGCATCCGGAGCTGGCCCTTGACGGAGCGCGCGGGATGGCCCGGCACATCGCCGAGGAGCACCCCGATCTCGCGTGCGGGGTGTTCGATGCGGTGGAGGGGGCGACCGCGGAAGTAGGTGACCCCGCGTCCTGGTTCGAGTTCGAGCATCAGCCGGAGCGCGGTGGTCTTGCCCGCGTCGGGGGCGCCGAGAAGCGCCGTGACGGAGCCGGACGGCGCCTCGAAGGTCAGGTCGTCCACGGCGGGCGGGAGATCTCGACGGGGGTTGCTGGTCAGTCCGATGGCCTGGAGCATCGCTTCTCTCGCGGGGTGAGACCGCTCGGCGGCAGGGTGGGTACCGCAGCAAGATAACGCGACATGTCCGACTTGTGGCGCAGGGCGGCGCTCCCGGGTGTCAGACGTCCGGCACGTGGCCCCGTCAGACCTCCGGGCGCAGCATCGGCGGGTTGAGTACGGTCGCCCCGCCGGCCCGGAACAACTGCGCGGGTCTGCCGCCCTGCCGGGTCGTGGTCCCGCCCGACGGGACGAGGAATCCCGGAGTGCCGGTCACCTTGCGGTGGAAGTTGCGCGGATCGAGCGCCACCCCCCACACCGCCTCGTACACCCGGCGCAGCTCACCGACGGTGAACTCGGAGGGGCAGAACGCGGTGGCGAGCGAGGAGTACTCGATCTTCGAACGGGCCCGTTCCACCCCGTCCGCGAGGATCCGGGCGTGGTCGAAGGCGAGTTGGGCGGGCTGTTCGTCCTCGCGGGCGAAACCGCCCTCCTGGTTGAGCAGCGCGTCCACCGGGGCCCAGCGGGCGCTGTTGGCGTCACCTCCGGCGCGGGGTGCGGGAAGGTCGGGCGAGAGCGCCAGATGAGCCACGCTGACCACCCGCATCCGGGGATCGCGCCCGGGATCCCCGTAGGTGGCGAGCTGTTCGAGATGGGCCGCGTTCCCGGGCGCCGGGGAGACCGGGTCGTGCGCGCACAGGCCCGTCTCCTCGGTGAGTTCGCGCGCCGCCGCGCCGGCGAGGTCCTCGTCCGCCCTGACGAAACCGCCGGGCAGCGCCCACCGGCCCTGGAACGGCGGCTCCCCGCGCCGCACCACCAGCGCGCAGAGCGCGTGGCGGCGCACGGTGAGCACGACCAGGTCGACGGTGACAGCGAACGCGGGGAAGGCCGACGGGTCGTAGGGCGACATGCCGCGATCATAGTCGTCTGCCTGACGATAAACACTCCTTCCGTCACTCGCGCTACCCACTTCTTCGCTGTCTTCGTGATCTCCGCGTCCCGGGCCCGGCCCGCGTGCCCGCCGGGGCTCAGACCCCCAGTTGAAGGCCGGGGGCCGCCTCCTCGACCATGCCGAGCCCGAGTCCGCTGACCCGTACGGAGAAGGGCTCTTCCGCGACCCGCAACCCGGTGAGCTGCACCGCCCCGAGCGGGGCGCTGCGAACCGGGCGCAACGCGACGGTGCGCGCGGGCGCGTCCGGGCGGATACCGGCGAGAGCGGTGAGCAGATGGATTCCCGTGGCCGCGGCCACGGCCGCCGGACGGCACGCCGCGGGGTGCGGTACGGGAGCACCGCCCGCGGTGCGCCTCTCCCCCGCGAACATCTCGGGGAGCCGGTGCCCGAACGCCTCCGCCGCGTCCAGCACACCCCGGAGCAGCGAGCCTGCCTCCTCCTCGTATCCGGCCGCGATCAGGCCCCCGATCGCGACGGCCGTCTCATGGACCCGTACCGCCCCCGCGCGGTGGCCGAACGGATTGTGTCCGGGCTCCTTTCCTCCGAGGCCGCGCAGTCCCCATCCCGAGTCGAGGTCCGCTCCCCGGACCATGGCGACCAGCCGTTCGGTCTCCGCCGCGTCCAGCAGTCCCGGGGCCGCCTTTCCTCCGCCGAGCAGGCCGGTGTCCAGCAGGTGGGCGGCGCCGGCGCTCGGATGGGGGAGAACCCGGCCGTCGGGCCACCGCGCGGCGGCGGGGCGTCCGCCCGTGGACTCGTCGACCCAGAATGTCCGCCGGAACCGCAGCCGTAGCGCGCCCGCCCACTCCCGCCAGCCGTCGGCCCCCGGCCGACCGCAGGACTCCAGCAGATCGGCCCCGAGCAGCGCGGCGCGATGCGCGTGCGCCTGGGTCTCGACGCGCCGTGGCCCGGTGGGGCCCGGCTCCCCCAGCAGCCCGTCGGCACCGAGGGCGGTACGCAGCCAGTACAGACAGCGCTCCGCCGTGGGGAGCAGTTCGGCGAGGTCACCCTCGGGAAGACCCCAGCGGCGCGCCTCGGCGAGAACCACGGGGAAGGCGAGCGTGGCCTCAACTCCCGTACAGCTCGGGGGCAGATGGGGCCCGGCGTCCCGCAGCGTTCCGGGAATGCGCCCGAAATCGCGTCCGGGGCCCCGGAACTGGGTGCGGGCGAGCGTACGCATCGTGCCGGCGGCCAGCCGGGTGCCGAGCGGGAGAGCCATCCGTACCGCCCAGAGCGCTTCCGCGGCCGGAGGTCCGCAGCGCCAGGGCACGCCCGCGGCGGGATGGACATCCGTGGAGCCGCCCGGCCCGCGCAGGAGGAGCGCCCCGAGATCGTCGAGGCTCGCGGCGAACAGAGGGCGCACCCTGGGGTCGTCACCCTCGGCGCTCGCCTCAGGCAGGGGATTACTGGCGGTCCGGCCGGTCGGCCGCACGGGCCGGTCCGTACGGATCCGCAACTCGATGGTCCGGGAGGCCCCGGGGGCCAGCTCCATGTCCCAGCGGAGCAGACCGGCCGAGGCCAGCGCGTCCCGCGGGGCCGGGTCAGCGGCGACGACCGCGTGTCCGCCGTTCGCCGCGGCCCAGCGCAGACCGGCGGCGTGGACGCTCGCCGGGAGTTCGAGCCCGGCGCGGCCGACCGCGATCGCGGCCAGCTCCGCCAGATCCGTCCCCAAAGTGATCTCCACCGGGAACCGGCGGACTCCACGGGCCGAGTTGTGCAGGGTGATGCGTTCGGTGCCGTCGGCGTCCCTGAGCCGTTCGACGCTGATCTCCGGGTCGGGTCCGGCATCCGCAGGCGTACGGACCACCGCGCGGAACCGCGCCCGGTCGGCGGCGACCAGCCTGCCCTGCAACGGGAGGGGTTCCCGTCCGGCGATCCGCAGCAGGCAGCGGGAGAGGAGACGGCGGCCCGACTGATAGAAGCCCTCCAGCCCCTGGCCGGTGAGTTGTCCGTGCTCGGCCGAGACAGCGAGTCGCGGCAGCGCGACGCAGAGGAGCACGCGGTGTACGTCCGGCAGTTCGCCGTGCGGCAGGGCGCCGCTCCGTGCCCCGGACGGTGCGGCACGCGAGGGTGCGGCACGCGACGGGTCGCCGCTCGAGGTGCCAGGGGTGTGTGAGGGAAGGGCGGTGAGGGCCATGGGTGGTCTGCTCTGCCTTCTGTGCGCTCCGGAGAGCCGCGCTGTGTACGGCGGCGCGGCTCGTACGACTTCGCCACAGAGGTGAACGGCTGCCCGGGCGGCGGGGTCACGGCTCTCATCGGCCACTCCTGGTCCCACGCCGGCCGCCGCGCCTGGCACGTCGGTCGCGCGCGGCCTGCGCACCGGACGCGGACCCCTTGGGCGGAAGACTCTTCCGGGGGACGGGCCGGCGCACCGGACGGAGCTTGGGCCGCCCACCGGTCCCGAGCGGGGCCGGCAGCGCCCGTGCGCCGCGCTCCTCGCGCAGACAGCGGCGGAGCGTCTCGGGGTCCAGTCCTTCGTTGCATGCCTGGTGGAGCAAGCGCGCGAAGACGTACTGGGGGTCGAGCCGCAGCGCGAGTCCCAGGGCGACCCGCGCGCCGGGCTCGTCGCCGGTGGACCAGGCGACCCAGCCGGCCAGGGTCAGCGGGGCGGTCGCGTGCTCGGCGTACGGACCGACACAGCGCCGGGACAGCGCGCGCCAGAGCCGCAGGGCGGGCGCGGCCTCGGGCCCCTCCATCCACTCCGCGGCGCGGTCGCGGGTCTCCCTGTCCTGGAGTCCGAGGATGACGGTGGCCGCCTCCTCGTGGGTGATGAGCCGGTCGTCCTCGGCGTCCGTATCGGCTTGGCCCGCCCCCGGCGCCTCCCTCAGCCGCCCGATCAGAGCGCGCGCCAGTCGCAGTGTCTCCTCGCCGACCCGTTCCCGGCTTCCGTCCCCCAGGATCCTGGGCACGAGCGCCGCGCCCGCGTCGTCCAGCGCCCGTTCCTGCTCCTCGGCGGCGGGGGTACGCCAGGGCTCCAGACGGGCTTCCATCTCCCGCAGCGACCCCCGTACCTGGACACCGGCGTACGCGGCGGCCGCCGCCATCACCGACGTACCGGGCAGGGCCAGCCCGGTCCCCTCGGGCGGACAGCAGCGGACATCCGGGCAGCAGTAGGACCAGAAACGCCCGTCGGAGATGCAGAGCGCCTCGTGCACGGGAACGTCCAGGCTTCCGCACGCGATGCGCAGCCGCTGCGCGAGGGGGCGCAGTCGCTCCATCACCTGCCGGCCCGTCTCCCCCGCCACCGGGTCCTGACAGAGGAAGACGACGATTCCCTCGGGACGGCCACCGCGCCGCTCGCTGCCCTCAATCAGACACTCGGCGAGCTGATCGGCCGCCGGTGGCCATTCCTTCGGCGAGCGCGGGATACCGAGCCTGAGCCGTCCGCCGAAGCGTCCCCGGTCGCCCTGCAGCGCGACCATGACGATGGAATCGGTGGGGTGGAATCCGAGCAAGTACGGGAGAGCGTCGGCGAGTTCCGCGGGACTGCGCAGGGTGATCTGCTGCTCGTCGGCTGATCCGGTCGGTTCGTGGTGCTTGTTCATGGCTCGACGGTCCCGCGCCGGCCCGGATCCCGCGACCCCTGTGGATAACTTTATCCACAGGCTGATCGGCGCATTCGCGGATTGTCGGAGCCATCGGGTTGCATGGGGGCATGACCCACGCGGACCGCACGGCTCTCGGAACCTCGGCCTACAAAGACCCCCGCTGCCGCAAGCTGGTCGAGGTCATACGCGAGGACGGCGGTTCCAGGAGCGCGGAGTACAAAAGTAAGGGTCCAGCCGTCGGCGTCCCATGGGACAAGCCCGGTTCAGGCGGCTCAGCGGAAGCTCAGCCTGCCGCGGCGAGGACCAACGGAAGAACCCCTTCGCCGCCTGCCTGGCGGAGCAGTCGGGCAGCGACCGCCAGGGTCCAGCCGGAGTCGGTGTAGTCGTCGACGAGCAGGACGGGGCCGGGAGTGCGGGCCAGGGCACCAGCCAGCTCCTCAGGGACGGTCAAGGTGCCGGACAGCGCCCTGAGGCGTTGGGCGGAGTTGCTGCGGCGTGCGCGCGCGTCGCTCGGGCCGGTGTACGTGAGGGTGCCCAGGAAGGGGAGGCGGCCGATGGACGCGATTCCCTGGGCGAGGGAGCCGACGAGTTGGGGCCGGGCCAGGGACGGCACGGCGACGACTCCCACCGGCCGGGCGGAGGCGTCCGGGACGTTCGGCGCCCAGCCGCCCGCGGAGCGCGCCCAGTCGGCGAGGACGGCCACCGCGGCCCGCAGAACATCGTCGGGGACCGGTTCATCGGGCGCGTTCTCGGCCAGCAGCGGGCGCAGTCGGTTGCCCCAGCCGATGTCCGAGAGCCGGCCCAGGGCACGTCCGGTGGAGCACTGGTCCCTGGCGGGGATGCGCCCCTTGAGGTCGATGCCCAGTGCGGGCATCCCCGTCGGCCACATACGGCGCGGCTCGACCTCCACCCCCGGGCGGTCCAGTTCGTTCGTCGCCCCCGTCAATGTCTCCGCCGAGACAGACGGATCGGCCCAGGCTCCCGCGCAGTTGTCGCAACGGCCGCACGGAACCGCCCCCTCGTCGTCCAGCTGTTGGCGCAGGAACTCCATCCGGCACCGGGACGTGGTCACGTAATCGCGCATGGCCTGCTGCTCGGCCGCGCGCTGCCGCGCGACCCACGCGTACCGCTCCGAGTCGTACACCCAGTCGGCTCCCGTGGCCGTCCAGCCGCCCTTCACCCGTTTGACGGCCCCGTCCACGTCGAGCACCTTGAGCATGGTCTCCAGACGGGTGCGCCGAAGATCCACCACCGCCTCCAGGGAAGGCACGGACAACGGCCGTCCCGCACCGGCGAGGGCCGACAGAGTCTGTCGGACCTGCGCCTCGGGCGGGAAGGCGGTATCGGCGAAGTAGCGCCAGATGGCCTCGTCCTCCTTGCCCGGCAGCAGCAGCACATCGGCATGGGCCACACCGCGACCCGCGCGCCCCACCTGCTGGTAGTAGGCGATCGGCGACGAAGGCGAACCCAGGTGCACGACGAAGCCCAAGTCCGGCTTGTCAAAGCCCATACCCAGCGCCGACGTCGCGACCAGCGCCTTGACCCGGTTCTCCTGCAGATCGACCTCGGCCTGCAGCCGGTCGGCGTTCTCCGTCTTTCCGGTGTACGAGGCCACGCGGAAGCCGCGCTGCCGCAGGAAGGCGGTGGCCTCCTCGGCCGCGGCGACGGTGAGGGTGTAGATGATCCCCGAGCCCGGCAGCTCGTCCAGGTGCTCGGCGAGCCAGGCCAGCCGGTGCGCGGCGTCCGGCAGCCGGACCACACCCAGCCGCAGGCTTTCCCTCTCCAGCGGGCCCCTCAGCACCAGCGCCTCGCCGGCACCGGTGCCCAGCTGATCGGCCACGTCCGCTGTGACGCGCGCGTTGGCGGTCGCGGTGGTGGCCAGCACCGGCACGCCGGGGGCAAGCTCGGCCAGCATCGCCCGCAGCCGGCGGTAGTCGGGGCGGAAATCATGTCCCCAGTCGGAGATGCAGTGCGCCTCGTCGACCACCAGCAGACCGGTCGTGGCCGCGAGCTTGGGCAGCACCTGATCGCGGAAATCAACGGAATTGAGCCGTTCCGGACTTACGAGAAGGACATCGGTCTCGCCACGCTCGACCTCCTCGTAGATGGTCTCCCACTCCTCCGGGTTGGCCGAGTTGATGGTGCGCGCCCGGATCCCTGCCCGCGCCGCCGACTCGACCTGGTTACGCATCAGCGCCAACAGCGGCGAGACGATCACCGTGGGCCCGGAACCACGCCGCCGCAGCAGAGCGGTGGCGACGAAGTACACCGCCGACTTGCCCCAGCCGGTACGCTGCACCACCAGCGCACGCCGGTGCTCCTCCACCAGCGCCGCCACCGCCTGCCACTGGTCCTCCCGGAGCCGTGCCGAACCACTCGGGTCACCGACGAGCTCGGCGAGGATGGCATCGGCTTCAGTGCGGAGTTCCAGGTTGTCCATGCCCCCATGCAACCCGACGGCAAGGACAATCGGCTACTTCACCCCGCGTGACAGTCGGCTCACGACAGCAGCGGAGGGGGTGTTTCCGCTGGTCCTCGCCGTTCAGGCGGGACGCGAAACCGCACCAGCGGCGAGTTCAGGCAGGGATATGACTGCCATATCCCCACGTTCCGGACGACGGCGCCAATTGCTCGTTGCCGCACGCCGATACGCCAGGAAGAATTGGAACCGTCCCCGCACGGCCCCTCGCGGTCCGTCAACGCCGTGCCGCGGCGCGCCCCCATCCGACCCAGCCCGCACTGTGGGCGCGTATGCGAAGGGAGGAACGTGACCTTCGGATTCGCTCCGTCCGCAGCCACCTCGGTCAGTACACCGGCCGATTCCGTCAGCCGCCTCGCCAGAATGCTCGAACCCGCCGAATGGGCGGAGGCGGGTATTCCGCTACTGCGCAACCCCCGTGAGGTGGTCAGCGGTCTGCACAGCCGGCACCGGCCGATCCCGTCGACCGCTGTCGTGGCCGTACTCGACCACGAGGAACGGCTCACCGCCAGCGCCTCGTTCGCACCGCGTGCCGCCCCGGTCGACGGATGGGAGTTCCGCAACGCGCTGCTGGCGCATCTGCGCCGCGTCATCCCGCACGACCTGCGCCGCCGTACGCCCGTACGCACCGCCGTCCTGCTCTACTGCCGTGAGGGCGACGGGCGTTGGACGGAGGAGGACGGAGCCTGGATGTGGGGGCTGCGGGACGCCTGCACCCTCCATGGACTGCGCTGCGGCGCGTACATCACGCTGACCCGCGGCGGCTGGCAGGTGCTGGGCGAAGGCCGCGGTGGCCGACAGCCCAACTCCGAGTCCGTACCCGCCGCCCTGGCCGAGACTGTGACCGACCCGTCGCCGGTGCGCGGCGGCGGAGCGGTGGAGGTATTGCGGCGCGCGACTGCCCGTTGAGCAGCCGGGCGCCCGCCGCTCGTCGGCCCGTCACAACGGCCCGGCCGCCCCCTGAACGGGCAGCCGGGTCACGGCCGGACCGGCGTCGTACGGCTCAGACGCCCGCGCCCAGCACGGTGTTGATCCGCTTCGAGTCACCGCACACGACGAGCAGCGCTTCGGCCTTCTCCCTGGCCGGCGGAAGCACCCGAGCGATGGCGTCGTCACCGCCTCCGTTGACGGCGACGACCACGACCGGCCGTGACTGGGCACGGGCGACGGCGTCGCCGTCCGCGAAGAACACGTCCTCGCGGGCGTCGTGCTGAGCCCAATAGGCGGCTTCGCCGAAGGACAACTCGTGGGTGGCCCACGGGTGCTGTTCCCCGGTGGTGAGCACCAGGATGTCGCCCGGCGCCCGCCCCGAGTCGAGCAGCAGATCGACCGCTTCCTCGGCGGCATCGAGCGCACCGCCGGCCGGAGCCGGAATCAGCTGGATCTGAGGGACGGAAGGAGTCGTGGCGCCGGAGGCCTGGGGCTGCCCGGCGGAGTTGTGCGAGCGCTGCGCCGGCGGCGCGGGCCTCGCGGGACCGGGGCCCGGACGTCCGGGCCGCGGTGTCGTCGCGGAGCGCGGCCCGGGGACGGGACGCGGACCGGGTACGGGACGAGGGGTTGGCGCCGTACGGCCGGTGGCCGGAGTGGCGCTGGCACCCTGGGCTCTCTCGTGAATCTGAGGCTCCTGAGGGATGAGAGGCATGACTGGATGTCTATCAAACACCGGTGCGAAAAGCATCGGCAGGTGGGGATATTTGTACCCATGTCTGCGGGCGCGAGCCGCACAGACCCAAGGTTCACCGAAAATTCCGGAAGTCGGACCCTCCGGAAATCGGCAGTTCAGAAGTCGAAGCCGAGTTGGCCCCCGCTTTCCATAGCGGTGGTCTCCGCGGAGACCCGGACCTTCTTGAGGTGCCGCCACCGGGGCAGCACGTCGAGATAGGCCCACGAGAGCCGGTGGTGCGGTGTGGGCCCCCACTCCTCCAGCGCCGCTCTGTGCACCGGTGAGGGGTAGCCCGCGTTGGCGCCGAACGCGTAGGGAGCGTACTCCTCGGCCTCCGCGCCGAGTTCGGCCATCATGGCGTCCCTGCGCACCTTGGCGAGTACCGAAGCGGCAGCCACCGAGACGCAGGACTGGTCGCCCTTGATGACCGTACGCACCTGCCAGGGTCCTCCGAGGTAGTCGTGCTTGCCGTCGAGGATCACCGCGTCGGGCCGTACCGGCAGCGCCTCCAGGGCGCGTACGGCGGCGAGCCTGAGCGCCGCGGTCATCCCCAGGGCGTCGATCTCCTCCGGGGAGGCGTGTCCCAGCGCGTGGGAGGTGACCCACCCCTCCAGCTCATCGGCCAGCTCCGTACGGCGCTTGGGACTGATGAGTTTGGAGTCGGTGAGGCCGGCCGGAGGTCTGCGCAACCCCGTGACGGCCGCGCATACCGTTACGGGACCGGCCCACGCTCCGCGCCCGACCTCATCGACGCCCGCGATGATCCTGGCGTCGGTGGTGGCGCGCAGCGAGCGCTCGACGGTGTGCGTGGGTGGTTCGTACGGCATGGCACCTGCCAGGTTACGCCGCCCGAACGCCACGCGACAGACCGGGTACCGGCCGTGGTGTTCGCCGGTGACCTCGGGACGCGCGTCGTCGCGCGGGACCCCCCGTCCACCACCTTTTCGACGAGCCGGGCGGACGGGCCCTTGACGCCACCGAGAATCAGCCCGTGGAATCGCGCGGCGGTTGACGCCTCACATATGTCGCGCGGCGGTTGACGCCTCACACATGTGAGGGACCGTCGCACAGCCCACGGTGGGCACGGCACGTCCGGCGGGGGCGTCCCGTACCCACCGACGCTCAGGGCCTGTCGAGTTCGCGCCCCAGACCGTAGCAGGCGGAGGACGTGTCGATCTCCCGCTGCGCCACGATCTCGCGGGCCCTGCTCTCCGACCAGCTCGTCGCGTACCAGGGCTCGGACCCGTCCCCCAGATTCCGGCCGATGCCGGCCAGGGCGCACGAACGCAGCGGCTCGGGCAGCCGGTCGAGCGCCGGTGCGGCATCGGCCGAGAGGTCCTGGAAGTACTCGATGTCGATCTTGTGCGAACGCTCGTACCGCTGCACGTTCCGCTCCGCGACCAGCGCGTCCGGCGAAACCAGACCGAAGGCCAGGACGGCGGCCCCGGCACTCGCGGCGACGGCGCGCGGCAGCCACTGTCCGCCGAGAACCACCGCCACCAGGATCAGAACGATCACCACACCGAGCCACAGCTCCACCGCCGCCACCGAGACGCGCAGGCGGGTCAGTCCGTAGGCGTCGACATACAGATCCATCCGGCGCAGCGCCGCGGCCACCACGACCAGGGTCAGCGCGCAGAGGACACCGAGCACGGCCCGGACCAGGGTGGCGTCACCGGCGCCGTCGCGCGGGGCCCATCGCCGGGCGAGCCCGATCACGAGAAGGACGAGCAGGGTGGCCCAGAGCAGCTGCCAGAAGCCTTGGCGCGCGTACTCCGCGTAGGTCAGACCGGTCTCCCGAAGGACCTTGTCGTATCCGCCGAAGAGCACGGCGAGCTGGATGGCGATGAAGGCCGCGAAGAGCAGATTGAGGACGATGAGCGGCAGCGCCCACTCCATCCGGCCACGGGCCCGTCCGGGGCGTACGGTGATCCGGTCCCAGCGCAGCGGTGCGGCGGCGGTGTGAGCGGCGGCGAGCGCGCCGACGAGCCCGACCGCGAACAGCACGAACCTCCATGGCCCGTCGCCGACCGAGACGTCGGGACTCAACTGGCCCAGCAGATCGGCGAACGCCGCGTCGGCGTTCGCGAAGAGCGTGCCGAACACGATCAGCAGGACGACCGCGACCGCGACGGCACGGAGGACCGGCATCACGCGACCCCGCGATCCCCCGGCGCGTGCCCGAAGGCCGCGCCACCCCCAGACCGTGCCGGGTCCGAGGGAACCGAGCAGACCCAGCGGGCCGAACACGACACCCGGCCAGGTACGGCAGCCGTGCAGGGCGAGCGAGCCGAGCGCCAGCGCGGAGACGACCGCGAGGAAGGTCGGCAGCCCGGCGTCCCGCAGGGCGGGGACGGCGAGCAGAACGATGCCGCCGAGAGCCCAGACCAGCGTCCAGGGGCGCGGGCGGCGGCCGGCGGCCTGGGCCGCGAAGTAGGCGGCGAGCGCCGCGGGCACCGCCACGATCAGCAGATTCAGGCCGAGTCCGTCACCCAGCAGCAGGGCGCTGAGCAGGGCGGTCGCCAGGACCGACCAGAGGGTGGCGGCACGTATCGGGGCAGGGGTGCCCGGCTGTATCTCGGTGAGCCAGCGGGGCGGCTCGCTGCGCCGCGGCTGCCACTGCTGCCAGTCGGGCGGGGGCGGCCCGCCCTGACGCTGCTTGGTGAGCACGGCTCCTTCGTGGGACCGACGGGCGGCGTCCCCCGGCCGCTGCGCGCCGCCTTGACGTTGTGCGACGCTCCGTCGCTGCGTGGCCCCCTGCCCCTGCGCGCCGCCCTGCCCTTGGCTGTCGGCCGGCTCCTGCCCCCGCTCCCCGTCGGATTCCTGCGTTCTGCCCGGATCTGTCACGGGACCCCCTCCCGGCCGGGTCCCTTCGCGGCAGCGGAGTGGCGCGTACGGCCCGGCGTCTTGTCGGCGCACGCCCCTCGAAGATCACCGGGGCGGCGTGGCCGACAGAGTAACCGCGCGCCCCCGCCCCCTCCTCGTTTCCGAGGGCAGGTGTGGCAGGACCGTGACAACCGCGCGCGGGCTACCGCGGTCGCAGCCAGCCCGGCAGCGCTTCCGTCCGCTCCAGCCAACGCGCCGGCGGCGCCCCGGTCCTTGCCGCGGAGATCACGCCCCCCGCGATCGCGCATGTCGTATCCACATCGCCGCCCACCTGGGCCGTGGTCCAGAACCCCCGCTCGAAATCGCCGAGAGCCCGCGCCGCCGACCAGAGGGCGAACGGCACGGTGTCATGCGCGCTGGTACGCCGCCCACAGCCGAGAACCGCGGCCACCGTGCCCGCGTCGTCGTAGTCCAGCATGTCCCGCGCCCGGCGCAGCCCCGCCCCGACCGCGCTGCGCGGCACGAGCGCCACCACACCGTCGAGCAGGGCCTCCGGCGCCGACGGCCCCGCGGGGTCCGCGGCGAGAGCTGCCGCCGCCGCGACCGCCATGGCGCCCACGACGGCCTCGCGGTGCTGGTGTGTGGTGTACGCGGAGATCTCGGCCTGATGCGTGGCCTGCTCCGGATCGTCCGCGTACCAGGCGCCGAGCGGCGCGATCCGCATGGCGGCCCCATTGCCCCACGAGCCCTGCCCGTTGAACAGCGCGGCGGCCAGTTCACGCCAGTCGCCGCCCTCCCTGATCAACCGGAGCATACGGTTCACGGCGGGCCCGTAACCGCGGTCGAAGTCATGGTGCGCGGCGAAGGACAGGGCCAGTGCGTCCTGGTCGATACGGCTGTGCGCGGCCAGTACGGCCACCACCGACGCGGCCATCTCGGTGTCGTCGGTCCACTGCCAGAGCTCGGGCGGCAGCTCGCGCCGCTTCAGCAGCGGATAGTTCGAAGGGACGAAGAACTGGGAGCCCAGAGCGTCCCCCACGGCCAGCCCGCGCAGGCTTGCCAGGGCGCGGTCGTAGCGCGGATCGGTTGGCCGGTCGGTCGAGGATGCAGCGGGTGTGGAATCAGCAGTCATCGCACGGTCATTCCTATCCAGTACGCCCGTAGGGCTCGGGGGTGCGCCAGCGCTCGAACGGCCGGTCCAGGGTGTAGCGCCCGTCCGCGCCGAGCAGCAGGGTCCGTGTCTCCCCGTTGCCCGGGTTCGACAGGGACTCGAACTCCGCCACCGACCAGTGGAACCACCGCATACAGAACAGCCGCATGGTCAGTCCATGGGTCACCAGCAGCACGTTCTCCGGCGGGTCCGGTGTCTCGAAGCTCCGGTGGAGGGACTCCAGGAACGCGCTGACGCGATCGTAGACATCGGCGCCCGACTCGCCCTGCGCGAAGCGGTAGAAGAAGTGCCCGTACGCGTCCCGGTAGGTCTTCTGCAGCCGGACGTCCTCCCGGTCCTGCCAGTTCCCCCAGTCCTGCTCGCGCAGCCGGGGCTCCTCCCGTATCCGCACCAGGTCCGGGTCGAGGCCGAACGCCTCGAACGTCTCATGGGTGCGGCGATAGGGGGAGACGAAGACGCTGACCGGCTCCCGGCCGAACAGTTCACGCAGGCGTACGCCGGTCTCCAGGGCCTGTCGCCGGCCCATCTCGGTGAGCCTCAGGGCATGGTCGGGCTCGCGTTCGTACACCGTGTCGTCTGCGTTGCCCACCGACTCGCCGTGCCGGACGAGAACGATGCGCCGTGGTCGTGCCATGCCACGACCCTAGGCCGTGTCTGATAAATAGCGCCGTCCGCCCGGAGGGCGGGGCTCACGGCGTCTGGTGCGTGCGATCGCAAGGCGGAGGGTCGTCCTCGTAGCGGAGCTACGTGGACGAGCCCGACAACGCGGCGAGCGCGCGTGCCAGACGCCGTGAGCCAGGCGGGATGTGTCAGACACGGCCTAGAAGCGGTCCGGATCGGACCGTGCGACCGCCCGGCGCCGACGCGGACCATCCGACGCAGGCACTGTCCGACGGGCTCCCGGGCGAGCGGCCGGGTCACACCGTCCAGGTCGATTCGAGATCGACGACGTCTCCCGCCAGCGCGGCCACGTCCGCGGCCGTCTGCGCGCGCAGCGTCAGCCGCTCCACCCGTTCGACCCGGTACTTTCCGTGCTCGGCCGCCGACTGCCACATGGACAGCACTATGAACTCATGGCCGGGCGCCTCTCCGAACAGTCCCCGCACCATTCCGGGCGACCCCGCCATCGCGGGGTTCCAGACCTTCTCCTGCATCAGCGCGAAATGCTCGACCCGGTCCTCGTGCACCTTGCAGTGCGCGAACCGCACCACATCGGCGTCCGTGAAGCGCGGCTCGAAACCGGTCTTCACATCGAAGCGGTAGTCGAAGAGTTTGACCTGACTGTCGCGATGTGTCCCCGACTGCGCGGCGGCGAGCCGGTCGTGCGAGCGCGCCATGAACGAGTCGTAGAACGCGCGGCTCTCCCAGAACGAGAAGACATGCGCGACGCCCGGCCTCGCTCTGCTCCATCCTCCGCTCTGCCCCCGGAATCCCGGCTCACCGAGCAACCCCGCCCATTTCCGCTGTCCGCGTTCGAAACCTCGACGGTCGGTCACGGTGCAGCGAATCCACTTGACCAGCACCGCGCCATCGTACGGCGCGGAACGTGGCATCGGTCACGCTCTTCGTGGACGGGAGGAAGCCACCGTTCGGACAGCCGACGAGGCGAGTATCGGCCAACGTGGCGTCAACTGGACTGATCGCGAGGCGGGTTGTCAGCGCCCGGGACTAGCCTTGTGTCCAAGGCTCGGAGATCCGGCCAGGTTCGGAAAAGGGGGAAGACTGGTGAGCAGCCTCAACAGAGGAGTGGAGAAGATCGAGGTCACGCTCAAATGGGACCCCAGTCCCCTGGGCGCGCCCCCGCACGATCTCGACCTGGTCGCCGCGACGTTCACCTCCGGCACCCCGAGCGGCGCCCCTGACTATCTGGTCCATTTCGACAGCCGCTCACCGGACGGCACGATCACACTGGACCGGCAGAGCCGGACGGGCCAGGGCTTCGGCTCCGACGAGGAGATGACGCTGGAGCTGGTGCGGCTGGCATCCTCGTACACCCGTGTGGTGGTGGGCGTGGCCATCCAGCAGCGCGACGGGCGGCGGACGTTCGGCGACATAGTCAATGCCTCGGTCCGCGTCCTGGAGGGGTACACGGAGCTGGCCGCCCACGACTTCTCCGGTGTGACCGGCTCCACGGCGGCGACGTTCGCGGAGTTCACCCGGGACGCCTCGGGTGCCTGGCACTTCCGCACGGCGATCCGCGGATTCGACACCGACATCCAGTCCTTCGGCGCCCTGATGGGCGGCGCCTGACCCACGACGGCCCCGAGGGGCGGCGGCCTCTCGTGCCACCGCCCCTCGGGGGGAACTTACCGCGCTACGACTCAGCTGCAGCCGCTCGTGGAGCCGCATCCCTCGCAGATGTAGCAGGACCCGGCCCGCTGCATCTTCGTGCCGCAGGAGAAGCAGAGCGGTGCGTCGGCGCTGATGCCGAGTTGCATCTCGACCAGTTCGGCCGAGGTGTGCGCCTCCTTGGGCGCCGGGACCACGGCCGCCGCCGGCGCGGCGGGGGTCGGGGTGACCGCCTTCAGCGTCTCCTGCCGGCGCGGGGCCGACTGGGCCAGGTTGTCGATGTCGAGGTCGTCATCGTCCATGGACGGCTCGTACGAACCGGTGTCCAGGTGGCGCTGACGCTCCTCGGCGGAGTGGATGCCGAGGGCCGAGCGGGTCTCGAACGGAAGGAAGTCCAGCGCGAGACGGCGGAAGATGTAGTCGACGATCGACTGCGCCATCCGTACGTCCGGGTCGTCCGTCATTCCGGCCGGCTCGAAGCGCATGTTGGTGAACTTCGATACGTAGGTCTCCAGCGGGACGCCGTACTGCAGACCGACCGAGACCGCGATCGAGAAGGCGTCCATCATGCCCGCGAGGGTCGAGCCCTGCTTGGACATCTTGAGGAAGACCTCGCCGAGACCGTCGTCGGGGTAGGAGTTGGCGGTCATGTAACCCTCCGCGCCGCCCACCGTGAAGGAGGTGGTCAGACCGGGACGGCCCTTCGGGAGACGCTTACGGACCGGGCGGTACTCAATGACCTTCTCCACCGCCTGGCGGATGGTGTCCTCGGCCTTCTCCGCGACCTTCTCTTCCTTCTTCTTCGCGGAGAGCGGCTGACCGACCTTGCAGTTGTCGCGGTAGATGGCGAGCGCCTTGACACCCATCTTCCACGCCTCGAAGTAGACCTCTTCGACGTCCTCGACGGTGGCGGTCTCCGGCAGGTTCACCGTCTTGGACAGCGCGCCGCTGATCCACGGCTGGATCGCCGCCATCATGCGGACGTGGCCCATGGCGGAGATGGAGCGCTCGCCCATGGCGCAGTCGAAGACCTCGTAGTGCTCCGTCTTCAGGCTCGGCGCGTTGATCACATTGCCGTTCTCGGCGATGTGGGCGACGATCGCCTCGATCTGCTCCTCCTGGTAGCCCAGCCGGCGCAGGGCCTGCGGGACGGTGCCGTTGACGATCTGCATCGAGCCGCCGCCGACCAGCTTCTTGAACTTGACCAGCGCGAGGTCGGGCTCCAGGCCGGTGGTGTCGCAGGACATCGCGAGACCGATGGTGCCGGTGGGCGCGATGACCGAGGCCTGCGCGTTGCGGAAGCCGTTCTTCTCACCCAGCCGCAGAACGTCCTGCCAGGCCTCCGTGGCCGCGGCCCAGACCGGGGTGTCCAGGTCGTCGAACCGGGGCGCGGTGGCGTTGGCGTCGGAGTGCTGCTTCATGACGCGCTTGTGCGGCTCGGCGTTGCGGGCGTAGCCGTCGTACGGGCCGACGACCGCGGCGAGCTCGGCGGAACGGCGGTACGAGGTGCCGGTCATCAGCGAGGTGATGGCGCCGGCCAGCGAGCGGCCGCCGTCGGAGTCGTAGGCGTGGCCCGTGGCCATCAGCAGGGCGCCGAGGTTGGCGTAACCGATACCCAGCTGACGGAAGGCGCGGGTGTTCTCGCCGATCTTCTCCGTCGGGAAGTCCGCGAAGCAGATGGAGATGTCCATCGCGGTGATGACCAGCTCGACGACCTTGGCGAAGCGCTCGGAGTCGAAGGACTGGTGGCCCTTGCCGTCGTCCTTGAGGAACTTCATCAGGTTCAGCGAGGCCAGGTTGCACGAGGTGTTGTCCAGGTGCATGTACTCACTGCACGGGTTCGAGCCGTTGATCCGGCCGGACTCGGGGCAGGTGTGCCAGCGGTTGATGGTGTCGTCGTACTGGATGCCCGGGTCGGCACAGGCCCAGGCCGCCTCGGCCATCTTGCGGAAGAGGGACTTCGCCTCGACCTCTTCGATGACCTCACCGGTCATCCGGGCGCGCAGCCCGAACTTGCCGCCGGCCTCGACGGCCTTCATGAACTCGTCGTTCACCCGGACCGAGTTGTTGGCGTTCTGGTACTGGACGGACGTGATGTCGTCGCCGCCCAGATCCATGTCAAAGCCCGCGTCACGCAGGGCGCGGATCTTCTCCTCTTCCTTGACCTTGGTCTGGATGAAGTCCTCGATGTCGGGGTGGTCGACATCGAGGATGACCATCTTGGCCGCGCGGCGGGTGGCGCCACCGGACTTGATCGTTCCGGCGGAGGCGTCGGCACCGCGCATGAAGGAGACCGGGCCCGAGGCATTGCCTCCGGAGGAGAGGAGCTCCTTGGAGGAACGGATCCGGGAGAGGTTCAGACCGGCGCCCGAGCCTCCCTTGAAGATCATTCCCTCTTCCTTGTACCAGTCGAGGATCGAGTCCATGGAGTCGTCGACGGACAGGATGAAGCAGGCGGAGACCTGCTGCGGCTGGGGCGTGCCGACGTTGAACCACACCGGCGAGTTGAAGCTGAAGACCTGGTGCAGGAGGGCGTACGCCAGCTCGTGCTCGAAGATCTCGGCGTCCGCGGGCGTCGCGAAGTACTGGTACTCCTCGCCGGCCTTGCGGTACGTCTTCACGATCCGGTCGATGAGCTGCCTGAGACCGGTCTCGCGCTGCGGGGTGCCGACGGCACCGCGGAAGTACTTGCTGGTAACGATGTTGACCGCGTTCAGAGACCAGAAGTCGGGGAACTCGACGCCACGCTGCTCGAAATTGACCGAGCCGTCGCGCCAATTGGTCATGACGACGTCACGGCGCTCCCAGACCACCTCGTCGTACGGGTGCACGCCGGGGCTCGTATGAATGCGCTCGATACGCAGACCCTTGCCGACCTTGGTCCCCTTGGCTCGGGAACCTCGTGCCGAGCCGCTCGCCGTCTCTGTCATGCCGCCTCCCATATACGTACAAAAACGCCTTGAAGTGCCATGTTCTTCCCGTGGCACAGCGTGTGTGTCTGATGCCTCGGGTACGCACAGGGCGCCCGTGACAGGTCTTTGCCACCGCGGAGCGGCCAGGATCGGGCCGACCGGTCAGTCCGCGGTGGTGGCGGGCACGGGGACCGCACTGGCCCCGTCGACGCCGGTTTCCTCTGAGGGGGGCCGCTCGCGCAGTTCCGCGATGGCGGCCTCGAAGTCTTCGAGCGAGTTGAACGCCCGGTACACGGATGCGAAGCGCAGGTAGGCGACGAGGTCGAGCTCCTGCAATGGACCGAGTATGGCCAGCCCCACGTCGTGGGTGGTCAGCTCGGCACTCCCGGTGGCGCGCACGGCTTCCTCGACCCGCTGGCCGAGCTGCGCGAGGGCGTCCTCGGTGACCGGCCGTCCCTGGCATGCCTTGCGCACGCCGGAGATGACCTTGGTACGGCTGAAGGGTTCGGTCACGCCGCTGCGCTTGATCACCATCAGCGAGGCGGTCTCCACCGTGGTGAAACGGCGGGAGCAGTCGGGGCACTGACGGCGGCGGCGGATCGACGTCCCGTCGTCGGTGGTGCGACTGTCGACGACACGGCTGTCGGGGTGCCTGCAGAAGGGACAGTACATGGTTCCCTCCCCTCCTTCACAGCGCGACTGAATAGCCTCGTCAGGGCCCGGAAACGAGCCCTTCGAAGCACCCCCAGCATAGGCGATGACCTCACCCCCGAAAGCGGGGGGGACCACAACCTCTGGGTGGTTGCGACAATCCAACCACTAGATCTGGGGTTTAACTGCATCCTATGCCCCGACGCGTGTCGCGTGTCGAGGCGGGTGCCGTGACGGTTTCCCGGGGCGGCGCGGACCGGCCACGAGAGTACGGGAAGGGCGCGGCGCGCGGCCTTCCGGGCCGTCCGGTGGAACACTGACCCCGCTGCGGAGGGCGGCGTCCGGGAGCCGGACGGTACGGTGGCGAACGGCCCCGTACCGCGGTCATCGAGCCTGCCTATACACCCAGTCAGATGCTCAAGGCAGACACTCCGCAATTTTTCACTCGAACGTGTGTTTGGCGCAACCTTTCGAAAGCTACTACCGTTGTCCAGCTAGGGAGAACATTTCGAGAGGGGCCGACGTGACCACCACCGCAGACAGCGCCACCATCACTGCCCAGGACCGCTCCCAGAGCCGACTCGAGCCGGTGCATGCCATGAATGACGTACTCACGAACCCGGAGGGCGCCAAGCCGACGCGTTCGTTGCCCGGCCGACCTCCAGGAATCAGGGCGGACAGCTCCGGTCTCACGGATCGGCAGCGCAGGGTCATCGAGGTCATCCGTGACTCCGTGCAGCGGCGCGGATACCCGCCTTCCATGCGGGAGATCGGCCAGGCCGTGGGCCTCTCCAGCACCTCGTCGGTCGCCCATCAGCTGATGGCCCTGGAGCGCAAGGGCTTTCTGCGCCGTGATCCGCACCGGCCGCGGGCGTACGAGGTGCGCGGCTCCGACCAGCCGAGCACCCAGCAGACGGACACGACCGGCAAGCCCGCCGCCTCGTATGTCCCGCTGGTCGGCCGGATCGCCGCCGGTGGACCGATCCTCGCGGAGGAGTCCGTCGAGGATGTCTTCCCGCTCCCCCGCCAGCTGGTGGGTGACGGAGAGCTGTTCGTACTGAAGGTCGTCGGTGACTCGATGATCGAGGCCGCGATCTGCGACGGTGACTGGGTGACGGTCCGCCGCCAGCCGGTCGCGGAGAACGGCGACATCGTCGCCGCGATGCTGGACGGCGAGGCGACGGTCAAACGCTTCAGGCGCGAGGACGGCCATGTCTGGCTGCTTCCGCACAACGCGGCGTACCAACCGATCCCCGGTGACGAGGCGACGATCCTCGGCAAGGTGGTGGCGGTCCTGCGCCGGGTGTGAGTACTCCACCGGCTCCGACCGGGCCCCGGAACCCACTGCGCCGGTTCCGGGGCCCTGCTTTGTCTTCGAGTTTGTCTTCGAGTTTGTCTTCGAGCGGGGTCGACAACGCTCGTACCCAATACACCTAGCGTCCCTCGGCCTGGGCCACCGCGTCGATCGACGCGAGCGAGCGCCGTACCTGATTACGGTCCGTGGTGTACCAGAAGCCGGGCAGTGACGCCCGCAGAAAGCTTCCGTAGCGCGCGTTGGCCAGCCTCGGGTCCAGTACGGCCACGACGCCGCGGTCCCCGCTCGCCCGCACCAGACGTCCGGCGCCCTGGGCCATCAGCAGGGCGGCATGCGTCGCCGCCACAGCCATGAACCCATTGCCGCCGGCCTCCTCGACCGCCTTCTGCCGCGCGCTCATCAGCGGGTCGTCGGGGCGGGGGAAGGGAATCCGGTCCATCACCACGAGCTGGGAGCTGGGGCCCGGCACATCGACGCCCTGCCACAGGGACAGCGTGCCGAACAGACAGGTCTTCGGATCGGCGGCGAACGCCTTGATCAGCTCGCCGAGCGTCTCTTCGCCCTGGAGCAGGATCGGGGCGTCGAGTCTGCCCCGCAGCTCCTCGGCGGCGGCCTGGGCGGCCCGCATCGAGGAGAAGAGCCCGAGCGTACGGCCGCCCGCCGACTCCACCAGCTCCGCCAGCTCATCCATCATGTCGCCGCGCGAGCCCTCCCTGCCCGGTGTGGCCAGATGGCGTGCGACGTAGAGGATGCCCTGCTTGCGGTAGTCGAAGGGCGAGCCGACATCGATGCCCTTCCACTGCGGGATGTCGTCGCCCTCGGTGCCTTCCGGCGCCAGACCCAGCGAGGCGCCCACGCCGTTGAAGTCCCCGCCGAGCTTCAGCGTCGCGGAGGTGAGCACGACGGAGCGGTCGGTGAAGAGCTTCTCCCGCAGCAGTCCCGACACGGAGAGCGGGGCGACGCGCAGGGACGCGCCGAACCGGTCGTGCCGTTCGTACCAGACCACGTCCCACTCGGAACCGTTGGCGATGCGCTCGGCCACGCTATGGACGGATTCGACGGAGGCGAGCGCCTGCTTCCGTACGACGTCCTCGTCCTGGACGGACTTGTCACGGGTCGAGCCGAGCGCCGAGATGACCGTACGGGCCGCGTCGCGCAGCGCCATCAGCGCGTAGCCGAGGTCCTCGGGGATCTCTTCGAGCCGCCCGGGGAGGGCCAGCTCCATCAGCCGCTCGAAGGTCTCGGCCGCCGTCTGCAGGGCGTCCGCGGCCTTCTCGTTCACCAGCTTCGCCGAGCGACGCACGGCGCGGTGGACCTGCCCCGGGGTCAGCTCGCCGGTGGCGACTCCGGTGACCCGTGAGACCAGCTCGTGGGCCTCATCGACGATCAGTACCTCGTGCTGCGGAAGCACCGGGGCGCCCTCGATCGCGTCGATCGCCAGCAGCGCGTGGTTGGTGACGACGACCTCGGCGAGCTTGGCACGCTCACGGGCCAGCTCGGCGAAGCACTCCGCGCCATAGGCGCATTTCGTCGCCCCCAGGCACTCCCGCGACGAGACGGAGACCTGGGACCAGGCGCGGTCGGAGACACCGGGTGTCAGATCGTCGCGGTCGCCGGTCTCGGTCTCGTCCGCCCAGTCCCGCATCCGCAGCAGGTCCTGGCCCAGCTTGCTGGTGGGCGCGGCGGCCTCGAACTGGTCGAAAAGGCCGTCCTCCTCGTCCTGCGGCATCCCCTCGTGCAGCCGGTGCAGACAGAGATAGTTCGAGCGGCCCTTGAGCATGGCGAACTCCGGCCGCCGCCGCAGCAGGGGATGCAGCGCGTCGACCGTGCGCGGAAGATCTCGCTCCACGAGCTGGCGCTGCAACGCCAGGGTGGCCGTGGCCACCACGACCCGCTCGCCGTGGGCCAGGGCCGGCACCAGATAGCCCAGTGACTTACCGGTGCCGGTGCCGGCCTGGACGAGCAGATGGGACGGGGCGTCGATGGCTTCGGCGACGGCCTCGGCCATGGTGACCTGGCCTGGCCGTTCCACACCGCCGACGGAGCTGACGGCGGCGTGGAGGAGCTCGGGGAGTGATGGCTTCGTCATAGCCCGACCACCCTACGGGGCCCCGCTGACAACGGAGGTCACTCGCCCGGCCGCCGGACGGCGAGCGGGTTGGGAACCGTACCGTGCACGGCGGCGTGCGGCCGGTGGGAGCGGTCCCGGTAGCCGTCGAGATGCAGCCGGTTCCGGTTCAGGCAGAGGCGCTGGATACGGGGCGTGAGCAGGTCGAATGTCTCGAAGCGCTCCTTCAGCTCCGGGAACCGCGCCTGGTACCGCAGGACCTCCGCCCGTACGAGGGACCAGAACTCGTCCTCGGACACGCCCAGTTGGTCCTGGCACAGCGGCGCGAGATAGCGGAAGACACCGACGAAGAGCCCTGAATGGATGAACTGGGTGAGGAAGGACGGCTCTTCCGTGAGAAGGACGCTCTTCACGTCTTCGGGCATCGAGTCGTGCTCGGGCAACGGCCGCGCGCTGATGTTCACATCGTCGACGAAGTCCTTGATCGCGAGCCGTACCGGCACGTCCTGGCCGTCGAAGACGACGATGGCGTTCTCGCCGTGCGGGGAGAAGACGGTCCCGTAGCGGTAGAGGAAGTGCAGCAGGGGCGGCAGCAGCGCGGAGAAGAGCCGCTGGAGCCAGTCGGCGGGCGTGAGTCCCGAACGCGCGACCAGTTCGGCGGTGAACGCCCTGCCCTCCGGATCCGTATGGATGAGCGAGGCGAGCGTACGGGCGCGCTCACCGGATGCCAGCCGGGCCTGGAGGGGCTCGCGCCAGATCGCGCCGAGCAACTCCTTGTACTGGTAAGGAACCTCGGGGAGATGGTCGTAAAGGGGGTGTTCAACCGTCACGGAGGCGACTTCACCGAGCAGGATCACCCCGCACTCGTCGCGGAGGAAGGTGTCCGCTTCGCGCACCCCGTGCATCCACGCGGTGACGGCGGGGGCCGCGAGCGTGCGCTCCGTGGGGAGGCCGCGCCAGACGAGGGTGTTGAGGATGGACAGCGGCAACTTGACCGTGTGGCGGTCGGGCCGTCCGAGGTTGAGGAAGGTACGGATGGACTGCTGCGGCAGCCGGAGATCACCGTCGGTGGGGAGCGGGACGATCGCTCCCTCGGCTATGGCGGGGGCGTAGAGCTGAAGCAGTACCTCGTCCCACTGCCAGGGGTGCACGGGGAGGTAGAGATAGCCGGCCGGGTCGAAGCCCCGGCCGCGGAGCAGGGAGTCGAAGCGCTCCCGGACGGCGTCGTCGAGTTCGTCGGCGTAGAGCCGATCGGGTGTGTCGAGCGAGCCGACTCCCCGGTAGGTGGCGAGTGAGGTGCTGACAGCGATCCAGGGGAGCTCGGTGGGTGTGCGGGCCTCGGGCGCCCACCGGTCGGCGTCGGTGGCGGAGAAGCCGCCCCGGCCCTTGTTGAGGACGATCCAGGGGTGGCCGGTCTGGTGTCCTTCGAGTTCGGCGTAGCCGAGGTCGGCGAGGCGTGCGGCGCTGTGGGCGGTGTGGGCGAGCTTCGCGTCGGCGGCGATGGTGGTGGTGAGCTCGCGGACGAGATGGCCGAGGGTCGCGCCGTCGAGGGCGAGCATCTGGCGGGACAGCAGCAGAAAGCGCAGGGGATCCGTGAAGCGCCGGCCGTCGCATTCGAGGGAGCCGGGATCGACGCGCCAGCTGCCGTAGGCGCCACGTGTCGCGCGGAAGGTGAGCGTCTCGCCGCCGTCGAGAGTGAGGGTGTACGGGAGGCCGTCCGTCGAGTCTCGCGAAGAGGCCTCCGAGTCATGCGGAGATCCCTCTTCGGCCGACCGGACCGGTGCCGGCTCGATGATCTCCTCGTACGCGAACTCACCGAGAAGTTTGGCGAGAAGGCGGCCGGCGGCCCGCTCCCAGGTCCGCGGGTTCAGCTCGGGTGGGGAGAACAGCCCGGCCGGCTCGGTGGAACCGGTTGACGAGCCGGGGGATATGGGGCCGGTGAGGCCGGCGGAGTCATGGGTCGCAGGGGACGTCGGCACGTGGACTCCTCGGGGAGGGAACCGATGGGAACGAGGGGGTCGAGCGGGCTGGGCGTCGGGCGGGATGGGCACGGAACGGGCTGAGCATCGAGCGGGCTGAGCATCGAACGGGCGGGCGTCCAGCGGGCTGAGCGTCCAGCGGGCCGGGCTTCGAGCGGGGTGGCCAGGGAGCCGATCGTTCACAGCACATCGCGCAGCGCGCGTTCGCGGACCATGAGAGCGGCTCGTTTGTCGGGCAGGTCGACTTCCGCGGAGAACCGGAAGCCGGCGCTGAGGAAGGCGGAGACGGAGGGCGTGTTACGGAGGTCGGGCTCGGCGATGACGCGCCCGCAGCGGGGACGGTGGTCGAGGACGAGATCGGAGACGGCTCTGAGGAGGGTCTTGCCGACTCCGCGGCCGCGGTTGGTGACGCCTCCCACCAGGAGATGGATCCCGGTGTCGTGCGGGCGTGCGGGGTAGTGCCGCGCGAGCGGGTCGAGGTCCGCTCGGTAGATCTCCCAGTAGCTCATCGGGACTCCGTCGAGCACACCGAGACAGGGAACGCTGCGGCCGTCGCCTTCGAGCTGCGGCCGCAGATGCGCGGCGGTGACCTCTTCCGGCCCCGCCAGCTCCCAGAAGGCGGCGACGGCGGGGTCGTTCATCCAGCGGCTGATCAGCGCCAGATCGCGGGCGACGCGTACCGGCACGAGCCGGAAGACACCCATGGAGGTGGCGGCGGGCCCCCATTCGGCGGGGGCGTCGAGCAGATCGCCGCCCGGGGGGTCGTCGCACGACGGGGTCAGGGCCATCGGATCGCCCTCTCCGAACAGTGCGACGAGCTCGTCGGACCACCGCATGTCGAGGGTGTCATCGGTGCCCCCGCCGGTATGCGGGGTGGGGCCGGCTCCGGTGTCGGTGCCGGCATCGGTGGGAGGCACAGTGGCGCTCTCCTCTCGGCAGGGCGGACGGTTCGTACCCTTCAACGGCGAAGGGGGTTGGCGATGGTGACGTAGACGGACTGGGTGTCGACGGGGCCGACGAGTTCGTCGAGGCCGTGCAGCCGGGTGAGCATGTTGGCCTTGCAGCGGAGGGTGGGGGCCTCCAGGAGCAGCTCGGGCAGCGGTGAGCCGAGCCGTACCGCCCCGGCGAGGAACTGGCGGAAGGCGGCGATCAGGACGCGTTCATCGGCGAGGCCCTGCGCGCCGAACGCTCCGATCAGACCGAAGACGTTGTTGATGCCGAGGTAGTAGGCGAAGCGCTCGTCGGTGACCCCGTCGGAGACGAAGGTGTCGCTGGCGGCTCCGATGCCCGGCAGCCTGCGTTCCAGTTCCGCGCGGTGGGACTCGCGGAAGTAGTAGCCCTGGTTGTCGCGGTAGCGACCGCCGACGGGCCAGCCCGCGGCGTCGAGAAGGACGAGTGTGTTCTGCTGGTGCGCCTCCAGGGCGATGCCCGCCGTACCGTCCAGCCAGAGCACCGGGCGTACGACCTGGTCCAGGTAGCGCAGGAACCACTCGGCGGCCACGGCCCCGCCGGAGCGGCCGGTGCGGGCGGCGAGCGTGGAGACGATCTCGGCCAGCCGCGACCGCATGCCGGTGCGGCCGGGACAGGGGCGCACGGCGGTGAGTCCCGCGATGCAGACGGCGTCGTCCCCGGCGGTGAACGGATTGTGGCGCACCATGACGTCGAGTCCGGTCACCGCTTCGCCGTCCTCGGTGTCGACGGCGAGCCAGGCGGGGTCACGGACGATGTCGAAGCCGGGGTGGGCGGCCTGCCACTCCTTGGCGAGTCCGCCGCGCAGCAGCCGCTGGACCTCGACGCCGCGGTGCAGTTCCTTGCGGAGGTTCTCGCGGCGGGAGTTGGTGATGCGCAGCCCGAGGGAGAGCTTGAGCATGACGGGGGCGCCGGGCCGGTAGACGGTACGGATCGACGAGGTGGGGTGCCAGGGTGCGCCGTGGGGGCCCAGGTCATGGAGGAGACCGGCGTCGAGGAGGCGGGCCACGGCGGGACGGTGCCTCACCTCACGCGCCTGCCAGGGGTGGAGCGGCAGGGCGACGGAGTGTTCGGGAAGGGGGACGTCGCCGAGCAGGCGTGCCGTGAGCTTCTCGGCGGGCAGGACGCGGCCCTGCTCGGTCCAGGCGGAGTCGGTGGCGAGTACGGACCGGTCGACGGCCATCCAGTGCAGCGGGAACGAGCCGCGCGACTCCGGCGAGTAGAGCAGGGCTTCGGCCTCGGAGAGCCCTTCCCTGCTCTTGGGCGTGGGATGCAGGGGATGGCCGAGGAGGAGCGACTGTTCGGCGGTGAGGAACAGGTCGGCATCGGGCGCGGCGTCGGGGCGGCGTCGCCGGTCGGTGAGGAAGTCGGCCGTGTGGAGAAGGGAGTTGGCGACTCTGCCGACCAGTTCCCCGCCCTGGTAGCGGCCCGACTCACGGCCGAGGAGGGCGGCGACGGTGACGGCCTCGGCGGCGGGGGCGTCCCGGGGGGCGCTCTCCAGGAACGGCATCCCGAAGCGGTGCCAGCCCGTCACCGACCAGTACCGGACGGGGACGAGGAGCGCGCTGCCGCTGGCGCGGAGGGGGATCCGGAGGACATGGCCCTCGGGGCGGGGCAGATCGTTCTCCCTGACCCAGCAGCGCAGCAGATTCTCGACGGCCGCCGCGTCGGCGGCCTTCAGCGGGTCGGGGTGGTCGAGCTGGTCGGCCACCGGCACTCCGGCGAACGTCTCGGCACCGGTGGCGAGTTGGCCGTCGAATCCGCCCGTCGGCTGCCGCGGCACCGTCGTCGGCTCGGCGGTGCCGGCGGCGTGGGACCCGTCCTCCTCCCGGTCGTCTCCTCCGGGGTGGGCGGTGGGGCGGCCGGCGGCCTCGGGCACATCAGGTGCGGGGGTGGAGTTCACGGCGGGGGCTTCCTTGTGAGGGTGTCCGGGGGCAGTTCTAGGGGCCGGTTTCTTTCCGGCGGAGTGCGGCGCGTTCGGCGGCGGCCAGGGCGTCGGCGAAGCGGTCGAGGACCGCGACGGCCTGCTCGTCGGTGAGCGTGAGCGGCGGGAGCAGCCGTACGACGGCGGCCCGGCGTCCGCCCAGTTCCACGATGAGGCCGCGGCTCAGACACTCCCGCTGGACCGCTGTGGCGAGGGCCGGATCCGGCGGGGCCGGGTCGCCGGCTTCCGGGGCGACGAGTTCCACACCGATCATGAGACCACGGCCCCGTACGTCTCCGATACAGGGATGATTGGCGGCCAGCCCCTGGAGCTGCCCCATCATGCGCGCGCCGAGGATCGCGGCGCGGTCGGCGAGGTGGTTCTCCCGTACGTAGGCGAGGGTGGCCGCGCCCGCCGCCATCGCGAGCTGGTTGCCGCGGAAGGTGCCCGCGTGGGCGCCGGGCGGCCAGCAGTCGAGATCCGAGTGGTAGACGATCACGGCCAGCGGGAGGGAGCCGCCGATGGCCTTGGACATCACCATCACATCGGGGGTGATCCCGCTGTGCTCCACGGCCCAGAAGGTGCCGGTCCTGCCGACCCCGGTCTGCACCTCGTCGGCGATGAGCGGGATGGAGCGGTCCGCGGTGATCTCGCGCATCCTGCGCAGCCAGCTGTCGGGGGCGGGGATCACCCCGCCCTCGCCCTGCACCGGTTCGAGGATCATTCCGGCGGGGGCGGGCAGGCCGCCCTTGGGGTCGTCGAGGAGGTTCTCGGTCCAGCGGGCGGCGAGTTCGGCGCCGCGCTCCCCGCCGATGCCGAACGGGCAGCGGTACTCGTACGGATAGGGCAGCCGGGTCACCCGTACGTCCTCGGCTCCTCCGGAGGCGGCGAGGGCTCCGGCCGTCATCCCGTGGTACGCGCCGGTGAAGGCGAGGAGCCCGCCCCGGCCGGTGGCGGTACGGACGAGCTTGAGCGCGGCCTCGACGGCGTCGGTGCCCGCGGGTCCGCAGAACTGCACCCGGGCGTTCTCGGCGAACCGTGGTGGCAGAGTGGCGAACAGCTCGGTGGTGAAAGCGTCCTTGACGGGTGTGGCGAGATCGAGGACATGGAGCGGGGCCCCGGAGTCGAGGACCTTCCTGATCGCGTCGAGGACGACAGGATGGTTGTGCCCCAGAGCGAGCGTGCCCGCGCCGGAGAGGCAGTCCAAGTACCGCCGCCCGTCGGCGCCTTCGATGGTCAGTCCCCGTGCGCGCACGGGCACGATGGGCAGGGACCTCGCATAGGTGCGGGCCGCCGATTCCCGTAAGGACTGCCGCCGGAGAATGCCCTCGTGGGCGACGGTCGGTGCCGCTGGAGGGGGTTCGGTCACGGCCACGGCTGTCGGTCCTCCCATTGTCACACTTCATGTCACAGTCGGTCGTCTGTCAGTACGGCGCTCGCCCGCCGAATGTTCGACGGTGGACGCCGACTTGAGACGGGGCGCCCGCCCCGTACGTACAAACGACGGGAAGTGCCCGGGATCACGGGCAGTCGAAAGATCCTTGGTACGCGGAACCGCGGCCCTGCCGCGCACCGTCCCCTTCGGCACCGGCATAGTGGGGGGCCGTCGTCCCGGCTCCGGCACCGCGGCCGGGGCGCGCCTTTTGTTTCATCGTTCCGAATTGCCCGAAGTACCAGGGGGATCACGCCATGCGACCCATTCGCCCCACACTCGCCGGACGCCGTGGAAGGAGCCCACGGCGCAGAACCTCCCCCGTCCTCGCCGCGGCCGCGATGGCCGCGGCGCTCGCGTTGACGGCCACGGCCTGCGGACCGGAGGAGGACACCGCCACCGGTCGGGCGAGCGACGCCGCCACCGCCTCGTCCGACGGCAAGATCCAGATACCCGACGAGCTCAAGGACCGGCTCAAGGAGCGCGGGTTCGATCTGGACAAGTGGAGGAACGGCGAGTGGAAGAACTGGGACAAGGACACCTGGCTGCGTGAGGCCAAGGACTACATCAACCCGATCATCGAGGGCCTCTGGGACCCCGACCGGATGCGAGACGCGGAGAAGCCGCCGGAGAAGCCCGTCGACGATCAGGACATCTCCGGCGACGAGGGCGTGACCGACCCGACTCCGGAGCCGGTCACCGCGCAGGCGGTGACCGCGCCGTACCGCGAGAACGCCGCCGAGGCGGGCAAGTTGTTCTTCGACGGCCCCGAGGGCTCGATGGTCTGCTCCGCGACCGTGGTCGAGGACCCGGCCCACCCCGGCAAGTCCAACCTGGTGTGGACCGCGGGCCATTGCGTGCACGCGGGCAAGACCGGCGGCTGGTACCGCAACCTCGCCTTCGTCCCGTCGTACAACAACAGCGGTCTGTCGATGGCCGATCTGGAGACGGCCCCCAAGGAGCAGATCGCTCCGGAGGGCGTGTGGTGGGCCGACTGGGCGCAGACCTCCGAGCAGTGGATCTCGCAGGGCGCCTCGACCGGCGGTCAGGGCGCTCCGTACGACTTCGCGGTCATCCATGTCACTCCGGAGAAGGGCGGCACCGGCAAGTCCCTGGAGGAGACGGTCGGTGCGGCGCTGCCCGTGGAGTTCAACGCTCCGGCCACCCCGCAGATCGACGCTATGACGGCGACCGGCTACCCGGCGGCGCCGCCGTACGACGGCCAGCAGCTCTTCCAGTGCGAGGACAAGCCGGGCCGGCTGTCGCTGACGGCCGATGACCCGACGATGTACCGGGTCGGCTGCACGATGACCGGTGGCGCGTCCGGTGGCGGCTGGGTCGCGAACGGCGCGGACGGCAAGCCCGCCCTGGTGTCCAACACCTCCATCGGTCCGGTCACGGCGGGTTGGCTCGCCGGACCGCGTCTTGGTGACGTCGCCAAGGGCGTCTACGACGGCGTCAGCAAGAAGTTCGCCGGTCAGTGACGCGCGGGCCCGTCCCGGGCCCGGCGGTTACGAGGTCATCGGGGGTCTTCGGCACAACGGCCGAGGGCCCCCGCTGGAAGGTCCCCGCCGGGAACCACACGCCTCGACATGACACGCCCATGCCAACCTCTTCACGTACACACGCTTTTCGTATGCACGCTTTCGTATTCTCAGGGGGACTTGTCTCATGCGATCCATACGTCCACTGCTGGCCGCCACAGGCATGGCCGCGATCCTCGCGCTGACAGCCACCGGCTGCGGACCGGAGGACGACGGAGCGGCCGGACCCGCCGTCTCCAGCCCCGCCACCGGCCCCGCCGACGGCCAGGACGGCGCGGAAATCGCCGCCGACCTGGCCGAAGCGCTCAAGAAGCATGGCGTGGACCCGGAGAAGTGGAAGAACGGCGAGTGGAAGAACTGGGACAAGGACACCTGGCTGCGCGAGGCCAAGGACTTCGTCAACCCGGTGATCGAGGGCATGTGGAAGCCCGAGCGGATGAAGAGCGCCAAGTCACCGACGAAGACACTCGCGGCCGGTGACCTCTCCGGCGACCAGGGGGTCACCGACCCGGAGCCCCGCCCGGTCCAGGCCGAAGCGGAGAAGACCCCGTACCACCAGAACGCGGCGCCGGTCGGCAAGGTCTTCTTCGACGCTCCCGAGGGCTCGATGGTCTGCTCCGCGACCGTGATCAAGGACCCGAAGAACCCCGGCAAGTCCAACCTGGTGTGGACAGCGGGCCACTGCGTCCACGCGGGCCGGGAGGGCGGCTGGTACCGCAACCTCGCCTTCGTCCCCGCCTACAACGACCTGGGCAAGTCCGCTGCCGCCCTGGAGAACGCCCAGCCGCAGGAGATCGCCCCGTACGGCGTCTACTGGGCCGACTGGGTCTCCACCTCCGGTGAGTGGATCGGTGAAGGCGGCCCGACCGGTGGCGCGGGCGCCGCGTACGACTACGCCGTGATGCACGTCAAGCCGGAGAACGGCGGCACGTCACTGGAAGAGACCGTGGGCGTCGCCCTGGACGTCGACTTCGATCTTCCCGAGGCGGCCTCCGTGGAGGGCATGGGAGCCTGGGGCTACCCGGCGGCTCCGCCCTACGACGGCCTGATCATGCACAAGTGCCTCGACAAGCCCGGCCGGCTCTCGGTCTCCCCCGGTACGCCGACGATGTGGCGGATCGGCTGCACGATGACCGGCGGTTCCTCGGGCGGCGGCTGGTTCGCGACGCAGCCGGGCGGCAGGCTCGTGCTGGTCTCCAACACCTCCATCGGCCCGGTCACTTCGGGCTGGCTGGCGGGCCCGAGGCTCGGCGCGGGCGCCGAGGAGATCTACACCGCCATGAGCGACAAGTTCGCCGGCCGGTAGCAGCCGGCAGCGGCGCGGACAGCCGCCGTACGCACGAAGGCCCGCCCTCTTCTCACGGAGGGGGCGGGCCTTCGTCCTGTTCGGGCCGCAGTCCGCGCGGGCCTTTCGCCTTGCGCGGACTGCGAGGGCCTACGGTCAGCCGGCCACCGGTACATACGGGGCGAGCGCGGCGGCCAGCTCCTCATGGACACGCGCCTTGAGCACCGTGCCTTCCGGCGTGTGCTCCTCGGAGAGCACCTCACCCTCGGCATGAATCCGGGAGACCAGCCCGCCCTCGGTGTACGGGAGAAGCACCTCGACCTCGACCTCGGGCCGGGGCAGCTCCTCGTCGATGAGCATGAGCAGCTCGCCGATCCCCTGGCCGGTACGCGCCGAGACGGCGATCGCGTACCGCTCCGCGCGCAGCAGCCGCTGGAGCACCAGCGGATCGGCCGCGTCGGCCTTGTTGATCACCACGATCTCGCGTACGTCCACCGCGCCCACATCGCGGATCACCTCGCGCACGGCGGCCAACTGCTCCTCCGGCGCGGGGTGCGAACCGTCCACCACATGCACGATCAGATCGGAGTCACCGACCTCTTCCATCGTGGAGCGGAACGCCTCGACGAGGTGATGCGGCAGATGCCGGACGAATCCGACGGTGTCGGCCAGGGTGTAGATCCGGCCACTCGGGGTCTCGGCCCGGCGCACGGTCGGGTCGAGGGTGGCGAACAGCGCGTTCTCCACCAGCACGCCCGCGCCGGTGAGCCGGTTGAGCAGCGAGGACTTGCCCGCGTTGGTGTATCCGGCGATCGCGACCGACGGCACCTTGTTGCGCCGCCGCTCCTGCCGCTTGATCTCGCGGCCGGTCTTCATCGCCGCGATCTCCCGGCGCATCTTCGCCATCTTCTCGCGGATACGCCGCCGGTCCGTCTCGATCTTGGTCTCACCGGGACCGCGGGTGGCCATGCCGCCACCGCCGCCGCCACCCATCTGACGGGACAGCGACTGACCCCAGCCGCGCAGTCGCGGCAGCATGTACTGCATCTGCGCCAGGGCGACCTGCGCCTTGCCCTCACGGGACTTGGCGTGCTGGGCGAAGATGTCCAGGATCAGGGCCGTACGGTCGACGACCTTGACCTTGACGACATCTTCGAGATGGATCAGCTGGCCGGGGCTCAGCTCACCGTCGCAGACGACGGTGTCGGCGCCGCTCTCCAGCACGATGTCCCGCAGCTCCTGAGCCTTGCCGGAGCCGATGTACGTGGCCGGATCGGGCTTGTCACGGCGCTGGATCACACCGTCGAGCACGAGCGCACCCGCCGTCTCGGCGAGCGCCGCCAGCTCCGCGAGCGAGTTCTCGGCGTCCCGCACGGTCCCCGAGGTCCATACGCCGACCAGCACCACGCGCTCCAGGCGCAACTGCCGGTACTCGACCTCGGTGACGTCTTCCAGCTCGGTGGAGAGGCCCACCACGCGCCGTAGCGCGGCGCGCTCGGAGCGGTCGAACTGATCGCCGTCCCGGTCTCCGTCGATCTCTTGGCTCCAGGCGACGTCCTCTTCCATCAGGGCATCGGCCCGAAGGCTTTCGGTGCGGGAGTCCGCGAAGCGTTGCGCGTCCTGGGAAGGGGAGGAAGAGGAGGTCATTGGATCCTTACGTCGAAGAGAAATCCGATACATCAGTCACAACGCGTGACGACGGGAAATGATTCCCGGCCGCGTCGCCGACCCTTCGATGGTGGCACGGTTCGGTCCGGCCGTCACCCGGGTTTCACGCCCCGTTCCCGTGCGGTGACCCGATGCCGTGCGGTGACCCGATGCCGTGGGGCGCCCGGTCCGGTGCGGCGTACCGGTTCCGCGGGACGTTCTGGTTCTTGGCCGGTGCTTCGGAGCGCCAGTCGGGGTGGCCGGGCATCGGCGGGGTCTTCTGCCGGTACAGCCACGCCGTGAAGAACGCGGACAGATCACGCCCCGCGACGGACGACGCCAGCTCGGTGAAGTCCGCCGTGGTCGCCGTTCCGTCCCCGTGGATCCGTACCCAGTCCCGCTCCAGGCGCGTGAAGGCCGCCTCGCCGATCTCGTGCCGCAGTGCGTAGAGCACCAGAGCGCTTCCGTCGTACATCACCGGCCGGAACAGGCTGATCGGCTGCCCCTCGACCGGCGGCATCGGGTTCGCCGGGGGGCCGCCCGCCGCCCGCCAGCCGTTGGACTGCCGGTACGCCTCCCGCATCCGGGTCTCCATCGACTGCCCGGCGTGCTCCTGCGCGTAGCGCATCTCGTACCAGGTGGCGTGCCCCTCGTTCAGCCAGAGGTCGGACCACCTGCGCGGGGAGACGCTGTCGCCGAACCACTGGTGGGCCAGCTCATGGACCATGACCGAGTCGACGTACCACTCCGGGTATCCGGGCTGGGTGAACAGGGAGCGCTCGAAGAGCGAGAGGGTCTGTGTCTCCAGTTCGAAGCCGGTGTCGGCGCCCGCGACCAGCACCCCGTAGTTCTCGAAGGGGTACGGCCCGACCTGCCGCTCCATCCAGCCGATCTGGCCCGGTGTCTTCTTCAGCCAGGGCTCCAGCTTCTTGCGGTCCGCGGCCGGCACCACGTCCCGTACGGGCAGTCCGCCGGGCCCCTGACGACGCAACACGGCCGAGTCACCGATGGAGACCTGGGCCAGTTCGGTGGCCATGGGGTGGTGGGTGCGGTAGGTCCAGATGGTGTTCGCGCCCCGGCGTGCCTTTTCTTCCTGTACGCCGTTGGCCACGGCCGTCAGCCGCTCGGGCGCGGTGATCCGGATGGTGAAGTAGGCCTTGTCCGCGGGGTGGTCGTTGCCGGGGAAGACGCGGTGGGCGGCGTCGGCCTGGTTGGTCATCGCCAGTCCGTCGGTGGTCCGTACCCAGCCGCCGCGCTTGCCCGCGGGGTCGCTGGTGTGGCCGACGGTGATCCGCATCCGCACGCCTTCCTCGACCGGCGCGGCCGGGGTGATCACCAGATCCTCGCCGGCCGTCGCGAAGCGCGCCGCCGCGCCGTTCACCTCGACCGAACGGACCTTTCCGTGAGTGAAGTCGAGGTTGATCCGTTCCAGCCGCTGGGTCGTCAGCGCGTCGATCTTGGTGACGGTCTCCAGCGGCTTGCGGTTGTCGCCGCCGTAGGTGAAGTCGAGGTCGTAGGTGAGCACGTCGTAGCCGGGGTTGCCGAGCTGCGGGAAGAGCGGATCGCCGATGCCGAGCGGCTCGGGGGCGGGCAGGGTCGCGGCGACGAGAGTGACCGAGGCGGCGGCCAGCAGGGCGGCGCGCAGTCGGCGGTTGGTGAGGAGCATGCCCCACGGCTACCAGCGCCTCCCCGGCGCACCGCGACGGCGCGCTCCGCACCCACCCGAAAGGGGCAGGTCAGAGCGCGCGCACGGGCCGGATGCCGATCGGCACGCGGTTGACGAACAGCGGCGCGCGGTTGACGGCCACACCCGGCGGAGCGATCAGGCCGTCGCCGGATGCTGGGCGCGGCTGACGTCGTACACCCCCGGCACGTCGCGCATCGCCCGCATCAGACCGGGCAGGCCCGCCGCGTCCGGCAGCTCCAGCGTGTACGTGTGCCGTACGCGCTGCTCGCTGGGCGGCTCGACGGTGGCCGCGACGATCGCGGCGCCCGCCGTGGCGATGGCTTCCGTGAGATCGGCGAGCAGCCGTGGACGTCCGAAGGACTCGGCGTACAGCGTGACCCGGCACTCTGGCGCGTCCCCCCAGCTCACCGCGACGGGGGCGCGGTCGAGGGCCCGCATCCGTTCCACCGCCCGGCACTCCTGCCGGTGGACGGTGACCACGCCGCCGCGGACCGCGAAGCCGGTGACGGCGTCCGGCGGTACGGGCGTGCAGCAGCCCGCCAGCCGGACCGTCGCGCCCGGCAGGTCCACCATCGCGTTGGCGACGTCCCGTCGGCCCGCGCTGACGGCGAGGGCGGCGCGGGGCGCGGCGGCGGGGAGTCCGACCGTTTCCGGGTGTTCCGCGAGCCATCCCGTGATCGCGATCCGGGCGGCGGCGGTACGGGCGTGGCTCAGCCACTCCGGGGAGGGCCCCGAGACCGCGTCCCTGTCCAGCAGCAGCTGGACCGTGTCGCCGTCGCTCAGGACCGTACTGAGCGTCGCCAGCCGGCCGTTGACGCGCGCCCCGAGGCAGCCGTGCGCGGCCTCGCCGTACTGCGCGTACGCGGCGTCCACGCAGGTCGCTCCGGCCGGGAGCCCGAGCATGCCGCCCTCGGCGCGGAAGACGGTGATCTCCCGGTCCTGAGCGAGGTCCGCGCGGAGCGTCGTCCAGAAGGTGTCCGGGTCGGGCGCCGCCTGCTGCCACTCCAGGAGCCGGGAGAGCCAGCCGGGCCTGGTCGGGTCGGCGCGCTCACCGTCCTGCGGCTCCTTGGCGGACTCCGGCGCGGTACCGGCCGGGGCGGCGCTCCCGGCGCCGGATCCCGCGCCGTCCGACGTTCCCGCGCTCTCGACGGACGCGTACGGATTACCGAGGGCGACGACCCCGGCCTCGGCGACCTTGTGCATCTGGTGCGTCCGGATGAGGACTTCGGCGACCGCGCCGTCGGGCCCCGCGACCGCGGTGTGCAGCGACTGGTACAGGTTGAACTTGGGCGCGGCGATGAAGTCCTTGAACTCGGAGATGACCGGGGTGAAACAGGTGTGCAGCTCGCCCAGGACCGCGTAGCAGTCGGCGTCCTCACCGACGAGCACCAGCAGCCGGCCGAAGTCCGTACCGCGCAGCTCGCCGCGTTTCAGCCCGGACCGGTGCACGGAGACGAAGTGCCGCGGCCGTACGAGGACTTCGGCGGCGATGCCCGCTTCGCGCAGCACCCTCCTGACGTCCTCGGAGATCGCCGCGAGAGCGTCCCCCGCGGTGGCGTTGTCGGCGATCAGGGCACGGGTGTACGCGTACTCCTCGGGATGGAGGATCGCGAAGACCAGATCTTCCAGCTCGGTCTTGAGTGCTTGCACACCGAGGCGTTCGGCGAGCGGGATGAGGACGTCCCGGGTGACCTTGGCGATCCGGGCCTGCTTCTCGGGGCGCATCACACCGAGGGTCCGCATGTTGTGCAGCCGGTCCGCAAGCTTGATCGACATCACTCGGACATCGTTGCCAGTGGCCACGAGCATCTTGCGGAAGGTCTCGGGCTCAGCGGCGGCGCCGTAGTCGACCTTCTCCAGTTTGGTGACTCCGTCGACCAGATAGCAGACCTCGTCACCGAACTCCGCGCGCACCTGGTCGAGCGTCACTTCGGTGTCCTCCACGGTGTCGTGGAGGAGAGAGGCCGTCAACGTCGTGGTCTCGGCGCCCAGTTCGGCGAGGATCAGGGTCACGGCCAGCGGATGCGTGATGTACGGCTCGCCGCTCTTGCGGAACTGCCCGCGATGCGAGGCCTCGGCGAGGACATACGCCTTGTGCAGCACGCCGAGGTCCGCGTCCGGATGGTGTGCGCGGTGGGCGTCCGCGACATGGCCCATGGCGTCGGGCAGCCTGTCCCTGGAGGTGGGACCGAGTAACGCGGCCCGGCCGATTCTGCGCAGGTCGATCCGGGGAAGGCCGCGTCTGCGACTGACCTGGGCACCAGGGTTGGTCGCCTCTGCACTCATGGGGCACCTCCGGCAGCTTCTACCGGCGGTGAAGAGCAAGGGCGCCCTCCGGGCCGGTGCTTGATGCTACCGAGCCCACCACGTGGAGCAGTCCCGCTCTCGCCCGGCGTGAAACGGATCACCCATTCGAGCGAGCTTCAGGGCGTGTTGCGAAAGACCGTTTCGAGCCAGGCCGGATCGAGGTTCCCCTCCGCGACGATGACGGCGGGTCCGGTCATCTCGATCTCGCCGTCCGGGTGCTCCGTGATGACGAGCCGTCCGCCGGGCAGATCCACGGTGTAGGCGACGGGGACTCCGGTCACCGCGGGGTCGGTGCCGTCCCTGCGGGCCGCGGCGACGGCCACGGCGCAGGCGCCCGTACCGCACGAGCGGGTCTCGCCCGAGCCGCGCTCGTGGACGCGCATGGCGACATGGCGCGGGCCGCGGTCGACGACGAATTCGACGTTCACGCCGTCCGGGTAGACGGACGCGGGGCTGACCGGCGGCGCGGAGTACAGATTCCCGGCGTGCGCCAGCTCCTCCACGAAGGTGACCGCGTGCGGATTGCCCATGTTGACGTTCCGCGCGGGCCACTCCCGGCCGCCGACAGCCACGGTCACCCCGTCGTCGGGGAGCACGGCACGCCCCATACGGACCGTGATGTCGCCGTCCTCGGTGCCGGTCGCGCGGACCGCTCTCTTGGCGAGATGCGCCCGCTTCACCCCACCGCGCGTGGCCACCGCCAGATCGCCCGCCGTCACATGTCCGGCGCGCTGGAGATAGCGGGCGAAGACCCGCACACCGTTGCCGCACATCTCGGCGACGGATCCGTCGGCGTTGCGGTAGTCCATGAACCACTCCGCCTCGCCGGCCATGGCACGCGCCTCGGGGTGCGCGGCCGACCGTACGACATGCAGCAGCCCGTCGCCGCCGATACCGGCCCTGCGGTCGCACAGGGCGGCGACGACGCGGGAAGGCAGGTCGATGGTGTTGTCCGGGTCGGGGACGATCACGAAGTCGTTCTCGGTCCCGTGTCCCTTGAGGAAGGCGACCGGCGCGGTCGGCGAGGTGCTCACGTGATCCATCGTACGAGCAGGGTCCGACATCGCCACCACGCGGTCAGCGCAGCCGGGCGACCCGCCAGATGGCGAGGGCGACCAGGGCCGCGGCCACGGAGAGGTACAGGGCGATGACCCGCCAGTCGGGGCGCTCGCCGGAGGCGCGGGTCGGCAGGCCCGGCCAGGTGTGGCCGACCCTGCGGGCGGCCATCATGCCCCAGCCCGCCGCGCAGCAGCTGATCAGCAGCCCCAGCATGGCGACGACCGCGCCACCGTCCCCCGTGCCGAAGGCGAGAGGGAAGGCGAACATCAGCGAGCCGATCGCGGCGAGCCCCACGATCGGGGCCAGCTGCCAGATCCGCATCCGGCGCTGGGGACGCAGCTCGACCTCGACCTCCGGGGTCGTGGTCTCGTCCTCCGGCTCCGGCCCGTCGGGGCTCAGCCCCGGGGAAGCTTCCGGGATGTCCGGTGCCGTGGGTTCTCTGTCGCGAGGGCCGGCCTCCATCGCCACGCGCCCTCCCCAATCGGACTTCACTGGTCGATCGATGCTCGATGATGGCACGCCCGGAGGTACCGCAAGGGCGCACGGAGCGTCCCGATGCCATCACGTGATCAGGCTGTGACCGCTCGTTCGACCAACGCCAGCGCCCGGTGCGGCAGTTCCTCCCGGTGCTCCGATCCGCCGCCCAGCCAGTGGACCCGCGCGTCGCGGCGGAACCAGGAGTCCTGGCGGCGCGCGAAGCGTTTGGTGGCGCGTACGGTCTCGGCGCGCGCCTCGTCGTCGGTGCACTCCCCCGCGAGCGCCGCGAGTACCTGCTGGTACCCGAGCGCGCGCGAGGCGGTACGTCCCTCGCGCAGGCCCTGGGCCTCCAGGACCCGCACCTCGTCCACCAGCCCCGCCGCCCACATCCGGTCCACGCGCTGGGTGATCCGCGCGTCCAGCTCGGGGCGGGCGACGTCGACGCCGATCTGCACGGTGTCGTAGACCGAGTCATGGCCCGGCAGATTGGCGGTGAAGGGCCTGCCGGTGATCTCGATCACCTCCAGCGCCCGGACGATACGACGGCCGTTGCTGGGCAGGATCGCGCGGCCGGCCCGGGGATCGGCGGCGGACAGCCTGGCGTGCAGGGCGCCTGATCCGCGCAGGGTCAGCTCGCTCTCCAGCCGGGAGCGCACCTCGGGGTCGGTGCCGGGAAATTCGAGGGCGTCGATGGCACCGCGTACGTACAGTCCGGAGCCGCCCACCAGGACGGGGGTACGGCCCGCGGCGAGCAGCCGGTCGATCTCCGCCCGCGCCAGCCTCTGGTACTCGGCGACGCTGGCGGCCTCGGTGACCTCCCAGATGTCCAGGAGGTGATGCGGGATGCCGGCACGTTCCTCGGCCGTCAGCTTGGCGGTCCCGATATCCATCCCCCGGTAGAGCTGCATGGAGTCGGCATTGACGACCTCACCGTCGAGTTGCCGGGCGAGATGAACGCCCAGATCGGACTTGCCGGCCGCGGTGGGACCGACGACGGCGATGACCCGCGGTGCGGTAGCTGCGCTTCTCACTGCCCCAGTCTCGCAAACACACAGGCTGCTACCCGAACGAGTTACGTGACGGCACACGGTCGGCTTCGTTGCCTGTTGCGAGGTTCCGGCCGCCGGTTTTCCGGCCGGTGCCCCTGGGCGGCGCGATGGAACGCTCCGGGCGGCGCGGAATTTCGCCCTCACGAGTAACGTATGGAGAAGATATGGGTGTTTTTTCACGGTTTCGCCGGAAGTCGGTACCCACATCCGAGGCGTCAACCGCAGAGGCACCGGCCACCACTCCGACGGCCGGTCCCGCCGCGGACAGCGTTGTCGTGGCGGCGGAGTCCGAATCCGGGGAGACCGGAGCGGCGACGGCCCAGCCTGCGAAGAGTGCCGGGCCCGAGACGGCGGCGGCCGAGGGTGTGGAGATCCCGAAGCAGCAGTCGGCGGAGGCCGCGGCGGACAATGAGGCCGGAAAGAGCACCCGCAAGTAGGCTGCAAGTAGGCTGTTGTCTCCTCCGAGGGAAGGTGGCCCATGAGCTTCCTGGATTCATTGAAGGCCAAGATCGGCCCTGCCAAGAACAAGGTCGCTGACCTCGCGCAGCAGCACGGGGGCAAGATCGAGCACGGGCTGGAGAAGGCCGCCCGCACGGTCGATCAGAAGACCAAGGGCAAGTACAGCGACAAGATCGACAGCGGGACGGGCAAAGCCAAGGACGCCCTGGGCAAGCTCGCTCACAAGGATGACGGCACCACCCCGCCGCCACCGCCCGCTTCCTGATCCTCTCCTATTCTGTCCTGATCCTCGGACAGAATTTCTGTCCTGATCCTCGACAGAGAGTGGCCGGGAAACACCGGCAGGGACGGCCGCGAGGCGCTTCACAGCGCTTCGCGGCCGTCGCCTTTTGCACCCCGAACCAGGCCGTCTGTCATGGCCGGCTCATGGCCCGCTCGTGCCGGGAGAGGGCAATACACCTAGGGCGTGTCTGACAAATCCCTCCTGGCTCACGGCGTCTGGCACGCGCGCTCGCTGCGTTGTCGGGCCCGTCCACGTAGCTCCGCTACGAGGACGACCCTCCGCCTTGCGATCGCACGCACCAGACGCCGTGAGCCCCGCCCTCCGGGCGGACGGCGCTATTTATCAGACACGCCCTAGGACCAGGCCGCGACGAGATATCCCACGCCGTAGGGCGCGTCCTCGTACAGCAGCTCGCCGCCCAGGCCGGCCTCTTCGGCGGCGCCCGCGAGCACCTGCCAGGGCGCCCGGCCCGCCGCCTTGAGTTCGTACGCCAGCTCCGCGTCCACCGCCTTCAGCGCCGTCACGTCCGCTGTGCCCAGGGCCCTGGCGGCCTCCTCGTCGAATCCGGCCGCCCGTTCGTCCAGATAGCCCGGCGCCTTCAGGGAGCGGCACGCACTGGCGTCGCCCATCACCAGCAGCGCCAGCCGACCGTCCCGCGCCGCGATCTCCCGTCCCGTCCGCAGGCACCGCTCGGTGTCGAGAGGTTCCCCCACGCCCAGTCCGCTGACGGGAGCGGCGGCCCAATGGGCATGTTCGAGCAGCCAGGCCGCGACCGCCAGGGACGCGGGCAGCTCACGCCCAGGGCTTTCACCGGTCCCGCCCTCCGCCGCGGCCGGGCCCGCGCCGAGTACGACATCGAGGTCCACGCCGAAGCCGCGGAAGGACCCGGCGGTCCCCGGAGGGTGCTCCCCGCAGCGCTCCCGCTCGGCGGGCCCGACGACGATCAACAGCTCCGGCCTGGCGGCCGCCAGCACCCCGAGGGCATCGGCACACGCGGCGCGCGCGGCATCGAGCTCGGGGGCGGCTCCGGCGGCCACGGCGGGTACGAGCAGGGGCGGGCTGGGACACACTGCGGCGGCTACGAGCATGATCCGCAGCCTAGGCGAGTAAGTCCGAAGGGGCGTCGTCCGCCCGGAGCGCGATGCCCCGTCACTCGACGGAGCAGCCGCCCGTCACCGCCGGCAGCGGGGCCGGCACCCCCACCGTGGGCAGACCCAGCAGCACACCCGCGGGCTTCGCCGCCTCGGTCGTGTTCCGCCGGTCCCAGGCGTCTCCGGCGCGGGTACGGCGTACCTTCCGCGTCGGCCCCTCGGCGAGCAGATGGTGCGGCGCGGCATAGGTGATCTCGACGGTGACCACATCGCCGGGACGCACCTCCTCGTCCGGCTTGGTGAAGTGGACCAGGTGGTTGTCGGGGGCTCGTCCGGAGAGCCGGTGCGTGGCGCCGTCCTTGCGCCCCTCGCCCTCGGCGACCATGACCTCCAGCGTCCTGCCGACCTGCGCCTTGTTCTCCTCCCAGGAGATCTCCCCCTGGAGGGCGGACAGCCGCATATAGCGCTCCTGGACGACCTCCTTGGGGATCTGTCCCTCCATTTCGGCGGCCGGGGTTCCGGGGCGCTTGGAGTACTGGAAGGTGAACGCCTGCGCGAAGCGCGCCCGGCGTACGACCCGCATGGTCTGCTCGAAGTCCTCCTCGGTCTCGCCCGGGAAGCCCACGATGATGTCGGTGGAGATGGCGGCGTGCGGGATGGCGGCGCGCACCTTGTCGATGATGCCGAGATACCGCTCCTGCCGGTACGAACGGCGCATCGCCTTCAGGATGGTGTCCGACCCGGACTGCAGCGGCATGTGGAGCTGCGGCATCACATTCGGCGTCTCGGCCATCGCCGCGATCACATCGTCCGTGAAGTCACGCGGGTGCGGTGAGGTGAAGCGGACCCGCTCCAGGCCCTCGATCGCGCCACAGGCCCGCAGCAGCTTGGAGAAAGCCTCGCGGTCGCCGATGTCGGATCCGTACGCGTTGACGTTCTGGCCCAGCAGCGTGATCTCGGAGACGCCTTCGGCGACCAGCGCCTCGATCTCGGCCAGGATGTCGCCGGGGCGGCGGTCCTTCTCCTTGCCGCGCAGCGCGGGGACGATGCAGAAGGTGCAGGTGTTGTTGCAGCCGACGGAGATGGAGACCCACGCGGCGTAGGCGGACTCGCGGCGGGTCGGCAGCGTGGAGGGGAATGCCTCCAGCGACTCGGCGATCTCGACCTGGGCCTCTTCCTGGATCCGCGCGCGCTCCAGGAGCACCGGCAGCTTGCCGATGTTGTGCGTACCGAACACGACGTCGACCCAGGGGGCGCGCGTCACGATGGTGTCGCGGTCCTTCTGCGCCAGGCAGCCGCCGACGGCGATCTGCATGCCCGGCCGCTTGGTCTTCATCGGCGCGAGCCGGCCGAGGTTGCCGTAGAGCTTGTTGTCGGCGTTCTCCCGCACCGCGCAGGTGTTGAAGACAACGACGTCCGCGTCCCCGTCGGAGCCTTCGGGCGCGCGGACGTATCCGGCTCCCTCCAGCAGGCCCGACAGCCGCTCGGAGTCGTGGACGTTCATCTGGCACCCGTAGGTGCGTACCTCGTAAGTCTTCGCGCTCATCTCGCCCACTAGGGTAAGGGGTCACCCGGGACGGCTGCCCGGGGATTCCCCGCGGGGCCCGTGGCGAGCACAAGACAAGGCCTGGCCATTACGGGGAGTGAGCTGACAGGATCGTGGCATGTTCGGCCCCATGTCCCGTATCAGCCGTGGCCGCGCCGTCCCGGGCGCCGCCGCGGTGCTGGTGCTGCTCGGGCTGCTGCTGTGGTGGCTGCTGCCGATCGGGCCGTCCTCGCCGAGCGGCTCGGTCACGTTCAGCACGGGCGTGACGAGCGGGGTCTACCAGCGGTACGGAACGCTCCTGAAGCAGGATCTCGCCCGCGATCTGCCGGATGTGTCGATACAGCTCCGGACCAGCGAGGGCTCGCAGCAGAACATCGCGCGGGTGGCGGCCGGCGAGGCCGATTTCACCATCGCCACCGCCGACGCCGTCGCCAAGTACCAGAAGGACGGCAAGCCGGGGGCGGACCGGCTGCGCGGCTGCGCGCGGCTGTACGACGACTATGTGCAGCTGGTCGTCGCGAAGGACTCGGACATCCGCTCCACCGCCGATCTGCGCGGCAGAAAGGTGGGCGTGGGACAGGAGGGCTCGGGGGTCCGGCTGATAGCGGATCGGGTGCTGGCCGCCGCGGATCTCGATCCACGGAAGGACATCGTCCCGTTCTCGGTCGGGATCGACACGATGCCGGGCCTTCTCGAACGGGGCGAGCTGGACGCCTTCTTCTGGTCGGGCGGGCTGCCCACCGGCGCGGTGCAGGACCTGTCGGAGCGCTTCGACATACGGCTGGTGCCGCTGGAGTCCGCTCTGGTCGACAGGTTGCATGCGTCGGGCGAGGCGGCGTCCCGCTACTACCGTTCCGCGGTGATACCCGCCGACGCCTACGGCAAGGCGCAGAACGGCACGGCCGTACCGACGGTCGCGGTGGCGAATCTGCTGGTGACCACCGACCGGATAAACGCCGGGCTGACGGAGGGCTTCACCCGCACGGTCATCGACAGCCGGGACCGGATCGGCGACGAGGTGCATCCCGCGCAGCTGGTGGATCTACGGACCGCGATCTATACGGACCCGCTGCCGCTGCATGAGGGCGCCAAGAAGTACTACCGGTCGGAGAAGCCGTAGGTCGAAGCCCCCGATCAGGCCGTCGGAGATGATCTCGGGACGCTGAGCGTGACCCGGAGTCCGCGCGGTTCACCGTGTTCATAGGCGATCGAGCCGCCGCCGGCCGCGAGCAGGGCACTCGTGATCGACAGGCCGAGGCCCGATCCCTTGATGTTCTGGTGGCGGTTGCTGCGCCAGAAGCGGTCCCCGATCCTGGCGAGTTCGTCGTCCGTGAGACCGGGACCGCCGTCGTTGATGACGATCTTCGAGGTCGTGCCGTTGCGGGCCACCGTGACCGTGACCTCCTCGCCGGCCGGGGTGAACTTGAGCGCGTTGTCGATCACGGCGTCCAGGGCGCTGGAGAGCGCGATGGGGTCGGCCCAGGCTGTGACCGCGGCGCGGTGCTCGGTGAGCCTGACGCCCTTCTCCTCGGCGAGGGCCCGCCAGGCGGCGACCCGCTCGGCCGCCACCTCACCGATGTCGGTGAGCCGCAGATCCGCGGCGGCGTGCTCGGCCAGCGCCAGGTCCAGCAGATCGTCGAGGACCTGTGCGAGGCGCTTGCCCTCGGTCCGTACGGAGGCGATCTCCTCGTTCCCCTCGGGCAGTTCGAGGCCGAGCAGTTCGATACGGAGCAGCAGGGCCGCGAGCGGATTGCGCAGTTGGTGCGAGGCGTCCGCGACGAAGGCGCGCTGCTGCTCCAGCACATCCTCGACGTTGTCGGCCATCTCGTTGAAGGAGCTGGCCAGTCGGCGCAGCTCGGGCGGTCCGCCGGCCGCCGCGACCCGGGAGTTCATCCGGCCGGTGGCGATGTCGTGGGTGGCCGCGTCCAGTACCCGTACCGGACGGAGCACCCAGCCGGTCAGCCGGATCGCGGCCCCGACGGCGAGCAGCATGGCCGCCACCTCGCCCGCGGCGATGATCAGCCAGCCGTGGAGGATGCGCGAACGCATCTGGCCTGTCGGCGAGTCGGTCACCACCACGGCGACGACGTCACCGTCCCGTACGACCGGCGAGTCGACGATCAGCCGACCGTTCTGCCAGGGCCAGACCTGCTCGGGGTCACCGCTGCGCCGGCCGAGCAGCGCCTCCTCGAAGGACTGCCGGGCCGGCCCCTCCTCGGGGACGCTCCAGCCCTCGGGGGCGCGGGCCATGACGCCGCTGTCGCGGTAGAAAACGCCCGCTCTGACCCCGTACACCTCGTAGTACCTGGTCAGTTCCGCCTCCAGCATCGCGCGCCGCTCCTCGGCGCCCGAGCGGCTCTCGGAGGCGAACTGGGCGAGGGCCGCGACCCGCGAGGTGTCGTCGATCCGGTCGACGACGACGCGCTGCTGCTCGGCGGCGGCGAGACTCACGGCGAGCGGGAAGCCCAGGGCGAGGAGCACGCCCGCCATGAGGATGATGAGCAGCGGCAGTAGTCGGGTGCGCACGGGGCGTTACGGCCCCTGGTGCGAGCCGGGGACGACCAGGCGGTAGCCGACGCCCCGGACGGTCTCGATCAGCGCCGGCATGCCGAGCTTGCCGCGCAGGGAGGCCACATGGACCTCCAGCGTGCGGCCCGTACCTTCCCAACTGGTGCGCCAGACCTCGCTGATGATCTGCTCGCGGCCGAACACCACACCGGGGCGCTGGGCGAGCAGGGCCAGCAGATCGAACTCCTTGCGGGTCAGCTGGACGGCCGTACCGTCCACGCTCACGCGCCGGGTGGGCAGTTCGAGGCTGAGACGCCCGAGCCGCTGGGCGCTCTCGGGGGCCGGGGCCGACTCGTCCCCGCTCACGGTGCGCCGGCTGACGGCATGGATACGGGCGAGCAGTTCGCCGGTGTCGTACGGCTTGACCACGTAGTCGTCGGCACCGAGGTTCAGGCCATGGATCCGGGAGCGGACATCGGCCCGCGCGGTCACCATGATCACCGGGGTAGAGGTGATCCTGCGGATCTTGCCGCAGACCTGGTAGCCGTCCTGGTCGGGCAGTCCGAGGTCGAGCAGGACGACCGAGAACGGCACCTTGCCCACGTTGGCCGCGGGCAGCGCCGCCTGGAGCGCCTCCTCACCGCTGCGGGCATGCACGACTTGGAATCCATGCTTGGCGAGCACGGCCGACAGGGCGGCGGCCACATGGTCGTCGTCCTCCACGAGCAGCAGTCTCACGAGCCCCCTTCACGGTCACGGTTCGGATCGCGACGTCGGTCGCACTGATACGTCGCGCCGTTGCGTGCGCTGTTACTACGTACCAGGCATCCACGCCGATCGCGCACGGTCAGTCAAGGGTCTTCCCGTTACGCCAAGGTTTCCGTTACCCACCCGGTACTCCCTCCACCGCCCTCTTCACACGGAGTGTCCGGTTGCGGCCGGATCGTTATGCTCAATTTCCCCTCAGATGTAATGACGCTGATCGCAGTGCGTGACTAAGGTCCTCCCAACCGAGGAGGACGGAGCAAAAAGCCGATGAGCGGAGTGTCAGTGACCAAGGGCGTCGAGGACGCCGTGCCTGCGACGGGCGACCTGGTCGTACTGAGCAACGTGAACAAGCACTTCGGCGCGCTGCATGTGCTCCAGGACATCGACCTGACCATCGCCCGTGGCGAGGTCGTGGTCGTCATCGGGCCCTCCGGGTCCGGCAAGTCCACACTGTGCCGCACCATCAACCGCCTGGAGTCGATCGATTCGGGTGCGATCACGATCGACGGCAAGCCGCTGCCGGAGGAGGGCAGGGAGCTCGCCCGGCTGCGCGCCGATGTCGGCATGGTCTTCCAGTCGTTCAACCTCTTCGCGCACAAGACGGTGCTGGAGAACATCACGCTGGGCCAGATCAAGGTCCGCAAGACGGATAAGGCGGAGGCCGAGGAGAAGGCGCGCGCGCTGCTGGACCGCGTGGGCGTCGGCTCGCAGGCCGACAAGTACCCGGCCCAGCTCTCGGGTGGCCAGCAGCAGCGTGTCGCCATCGCGCGAGCGCTGGCGATGGGCCCGAAGGTCATGCTCTTCGACGAGCCGACCTCCGCGCTGGACCCCGAGATGATCAATGAAGTGCTTGAGGTCATGCAGCAGTTGGCGCGCGACGGAATGACGATGGTCGTCGTCACCCATGAGATGGGTTTCGCGCGCTCCGCGGCGAACAGGGTCGTCTTCATGGCGGACGGCCGGATCGTCGAACAGGCCACGCCGGACGAGTTCTTCAGCAACCCACGCAGCGACCGCGCCAAGGACTTCCTGTCGAAGATCCTGCATCACTGATCACCGCTCTGGATACGGATCTCTCATCCGGGTTCTTTCGCCCGGATCCTGTCGTCCGCATCCTTTCGCCCGGATCGTTCACACGGCTCGTCACGGCTGTTCTTACGGCTCTGCCGAGTGCGGCAGAACCGGTTCGTTCACGTCTCACCCGAGGGAAGTTCACGCATGAAGCTTCGCAAGGCAAGCGCGGCGGCAGCCGCCGTTGTCGTCCTCTCCCTGACCGCCACCGCCTGTGGCGGCGACAGCGCTGGCAGCGGCAACGGTGGCGGCGACAAGATCACCATCGGTATCAAGTACGACCAGCCGGGCCTCGGCCTGAAGAAGCCGGACGGTACGTTCGCGGGCTTCGACGTCGATGTCGCGACCTATGTCGCCAAGGAACTGGGCTTCGAGGCCAAGGACATCGTCTGGAAAGAGGCGCCCAGCGCCGAGCGCGAGAACCTGATCGCCAACGGAGACGTGAAGTTCGTCGCCGCCAGCTACACGATCAACGACGAGCGCAAGAAGAAGGTCGACTTCGCCGGACCGTACTTCCTCGCCCACCAGGACCTGCTGGTGCGCACGGACGACAGCTCCATCACCAAGGCCGCCGACCTGAACTCCAAGAAGCTCTGTTCGGTGACCGGCTCCACCTCGGCGCAGAACGTCAAGAACGATTTCGCGCCCGATGCCGACCTCCAGAACGTCGGCGGCTACTCCGAGTGCCTGACCGGCCTGGAGAACGAGGCCGTCGACGCCCTGACCACGGACGACTCCATCCTCGCCGGCTATGCCTCGCAGCAGGAGCACCAGGGCAAGTTCAAGCTCGCGGGCCTCAAGCTCAGCGACGAGCCCTACGGCATCGGCCTCAAGAAGGGCGACACCGATCTTCAGAAGAAGATCAACGACGCGCTGACCAAGATGGAGTCGGACGGCTCCTGGGAGAAGGCCGTGAAGGCCAACTTCGGTCCGGCGAACTACAAGAACGAGCCTGCCCCGAAGATCACCGAAGGCAGCTGAGACAGCAGTGACGCGCCGCCGGCCGGTCCGGCGGCGCGTACCGACCAGCCAACCAGGGGAGAGCGCGGGGCATCGTGTTCGACTTTCTTGATTCCGGGCAGTACGACCTGCTCGGCGCCTTCTGGGTGACGGTGCAGCTCACCCTCTACTCCGCAGTTGGTTCTCTCATTTGGGGAACGCTGCTGGCCGGGATGCGTGTCAGTCCCGTGCCGCTGATGCGTGCCTTCGGTACCGCCTACGTCAATCTGATCCGTAACACCCCGCTGACGGTGGTCCTCGTCGCCTGTTCACTGGGGCTGGGCCAGACCCTCCAGATCACGCTCGGCGGCGGGGACTTCGAGTCCATCGGCTTCCGGCTGGCCGTACTGGGTCTGATCGCCTACACGAGCACCTTCGTCTGCGAGGCCCTGCGCTCCGGTATCAACACCGTGCCCGTGGGGCAGGCCGAAGCAGCCCGCGCCCTGGGCCTGAGCTTCTTCCAGGTGCTGAGGCTGATCGTGCTCCCCCAGGCGTTCCGCTCCGTCGTGGCGCCGCTGGCCAACGTACTGATCGCGCTGACCAAGAACACCACGGTCGCCGCGGCGATAGGCGTCGCCGAGGCGTCGGCGCTGATGAAGACAATGATCGAGAACGAAAGCAGCGCGCTCTTCGCGGTGTTCGCGGTGTTCGCCTTCGGATTCGTCGTTCTCACCCTCCCGACCGGTCTGCTTCTGGGCTGGGTCAGCAAGCGAGTGGCGGTGAAGCGATGAGTGCCACGTCCGTTCTGTACGACACTCCCGGTGCGCGCGCCAAGCGGCGCAACATCCTCTACACGATCGTGTTCCTGGTGGTCTTCGCGCTCGCCGCATGGTGGGTGCTCGTTCAGATGGCCGACAAGAACCAGCTGGCGTCCGAGAAGTGGAGCCCGTTCGTCACGGACTCCGAGGTGTGGACGACCTATCTGTTGCCGGGGCTCGGTGAGACCCTCAAGGCGGCGGCTCTGGCCATCGTGATAGCCCTGCCGTTCGGCGCGCTGCTCGGTATCGGCCGACTCTCCGACCACTCGTGGGTACGGGTACCGGTCGGCGCCGTCGTCGAGTTCTTCCGCTCCATTCCCGTCCTGCTGATGATGGTGTTCGCCAGCCAGGCGTACGCGCAGTTCACCAATGTCTCGTCCGACATGCGGCCTCTCTACGCCGTGGTGACGGGCCTGGTGCTCTACAACGCCTCGGTCATCGCCGAGATCGTCCGGGCCGGCATTCTCACGCTGCCCAACGGGCAGACCGACGCCGCGAAGGCGATCGGTATGCGCAAGGGCCAGACCATGGCGTACGTGCTGCTGCCGCAGGCCGTGACGGCGATGCTGCCGGCCCTGGTCAGCCAGCTGGTCGTCATCGTCAAGGACACCGCGCTGGGCGGCGCGATCCTCGGTCTGTCCGAACTGCTCTCGCAGAACCGCACGATCACCGCGAACTACGGCGCCAACACCATCGCCACGCTCGTCGTCATCGCGCTGATCTACATCGTGCTGAACTTCATCCTCACCACCTTCGCGAGCTGGCTGGAACAGCGGCTGCGCCGGGGCAAGAAGAGCACGGGCGCGGTTCTCGGAGTGGATGGGCCACAACAGGTCGGCGCCCCGGCCGGCCCCGGGGGCGGCGGCGGTACCTGAGGCGGACGGGACTGGGGGTGTACGCGCCGCTCAGGCCGTCGCTTGACGCAAGCACCCCCAGTAGGTTGCATACGTTCTGTGATCACGCACCGGGCTCCTACCGCCCTTGACCGTATGACCGCACGGGCCGGAGGGGTCGCGCCGTGGACCCGGTGATCGTCGCCGGCGCGGGCCCCGTCGGTCTCGCGCTCTCCCTGGCCCTCGCCGCACAGGGTGTCCCCTCCGTCGTCCTGGACGAGGGGACCGGTACGGACGATCCGCGTCCGGCCCGTACCGCCATACTGCGGCCCGACACCGCCGCCCTGGTGGCCCGGCTCGGCTGCACCACCCTTGGTGACGAGGGCGCGCACTGGACCGGCTGGCGTCTGATGCGGCGCAAGCAGCTGATGCGGGAGCTGCCGCTCGGCGCGGACGGCGCCCCCACGCCCCTGCACATCCCCCAGCACGCCCTCTCACGCGGGCTGCGGAGCGCCATCGCCGACCAGGAGCTGGTGCGCGTGGTCACCGGCGACCGGCTCGACTCGCTGGAGCAGGACGCCCGCGGGGTCACCGTTCACACACGCGGCCCGGGGGCGACCTGGTGGCGCGGCAGCCATCTGGTGGGGTGCGACGGCGCCAGGTCCACGGTCCGCAAGCTGCTCGGCGTCCGCTTTCCCGGGCGTACGGCGGTGGAGCGCCACGCGGTCGCCGCGCTCCGCGCCGAGCTGCCCTGGCCGGGCGAGGCACTGCTGCACCGGCAGCCGCCCTGGTCGGGCAGCGGCGAGGAGGTGTCCGCCAGGCCGCTCGCGGACGGTGTGTGGCGGCTCGACTGGCTACTGCCCTCCCGGGGCGAACTGGTCACGCCGGACGCGCTGGTGACGCGTTTACGGGACACCCTGGCCGGCTGGTGCGGCGAGACACCGCCGTACGAACTGCTCGACACGGGCGTCTACACCCTGCATCACCGGCTGGCCAGGCGCTGGCGCGCCGGACGGGCCTTCCTTGCCGGGGACGCCGCCCATCTGCTGGGCGCGGTGGGCACGCAGGGGCTCGACGAAGGGCTGCGGGACGTCAGCAATCTCGCCTGGAAGATCGCCGAGGACTGGCACCACGGGGCGTCGGAGACCCTGCTGGACAGCTACCAGGCGGAGCGGCGCACGGCCGTCGCCGCCCGGCTGCGCGCCGCCGACCAGTCGCTGCCGATACTGCGGGGCGGCGGCGGACTGCGTACGTACATGCCGGGCGCCACGCGCGGACACGACACCCTGCTCGCCGACGGGCATCTGGGGCACGGACCATTGGGGGCACCGCCCGCCTATCCGCACTCCCCCCTCGCGCCTCCGCACGCCGAGGCGCAGACGGCTGTCGGTACGCCCCCGGGCGCTCCCGTCGAGGACGTAAGGGTGACCGCGCCCGACGGTACGACCGTACGGCTCGGGGACCGGCTCGGCCGTGGCCTGCATCTGGTGGTACTGGTCGCGCCCGGCACCGGGGTGTGGGACCGGCGGCACTGGCTGACGGCGGGGGTGATGCCGCGGCTGGCCGCGGCGGTGACCGCCCTGCCGGTACGGGCCGAGCTGCTGGTCACGGAGGCGTATCCGGGAGCCTCCGCGCACAGCGTGCTGCTGGTGCGGCCGGACGGGCATCTGGTGGCGGCCTTCGGCGGAGTGCGCCCCGCCGATCTCTACGCCGCGGCGGACGCGGCGCGCGGAGGCAGTCCGTCCGCACCGACGGAGGTTCCCGCGGACGCCCCCTGACCACACTGCGAACGTCGATTGACCGACGCGGGCTCGCGTGGTGTACTCCGGAACGTGACCGACACCGATGTACGCCTGTGGCGGAGAGTCCATATGGACTTGCTCCGCTACGCGGGCTGCGTGTGTCGCCCGTCCTGCTGATTCGCCCCTTCTCATCACACGCTCGTCGCGCGGCGCCGCGGCGGCATCTCTTCGCGAACATCTCAGGACGGTCACCATGTCTCTACCTGTACGTACCTCCACATCCTCCGGCGCCGGCGCCGCCACTGATGTCGTCGGCGCCGCTGATACCGGTCGCGCCGCCGCAACGGCTTCGGCGGCCGGGCCCACCCCCGCCGAGCTGCTCGACTTCGTCGGCGGGTGCGCGGCCGACGCCGAGCTGATCTCCTCGCTCCCGCTGGACCCGGAGGGCCGTACCTGGATCCGGCTCAACGGTCCCGCGGGCAGCGAGGCGTGGCTGATCGGCTGGCCGCCCGGCACGGGCACCGGCTGGCACGACCACGGCGGCTCGCACGGCGCGTTCGCCACGGCGGCGGGCACGCTCAAGGAGGACTCGCTCGCGGCCCGGCTGCCCACCGAGGGGTGGAAAACCCTGGAACTGACCGAAGACGTCGACCGCGAGCGGCAGTTGGCGGCCGGGGAGGGCAGGGCGTTCGGCAGGCACCATGTGCACGAGGTGCGCAACGAGTCCGGGGCCGAGCACGCCGTCTCCGTACACGCCTACTATCCGCCGCTGCCACTGATGCGGCGCTACAGCCGCACGGGCGCCGTGCTCCGTCTTGAGCAGGTCGAGCGTCCCGAGGAGTGGCAGTGACGGACCGGGCCGTGACCGAGCGCGTCGGGATCGAGCGTGCGAGGATCGAGCGCGTGGGCATCGATGAGCTGCTGGAACGGGTGCGTGAGGACCTGGACCGAATGGAGCCGCGGGAAGCGGCCGAGGCCGCCGCGGACGGCGCTCTGCTGGTGGACACCCGGTACGCGGCGCTGCGCGAGCGCGACGGGCTGATCCCGGGGGCGCTGGTCGTCGAGCGCAATGAGCTGGAGTGGCGGCTCGACCCCCAGGGCAGCCATCGCGCGCGGGAGGCCACGAGCCACGATCTGCGCGTGGTGGTGATCTGCAACGAGGGGTACGCGTCGAGCCTCGCGGCGGTGTCCCTGCGGCAGCTGGGACTGCACCGCGCGACCGACCTCGTCGGGGGATTCCAGGCGTGGAAGGCCGAGGGCCTGCCGGTTGTCCCGGCGGGGGACGGCGCGGAGGCCGGGGACACGGCGTGAAGCCGGCGGGCCGGGACTCCGGGCCTGATCATCGCCTGACCGCCGTCGCGTCGACCGGACGGATCCGGAGCGCCGCCCGACCCGGCGGCGCGATCGCGACCAGGGCGGCCGTGCCGATGCCGGGCATGGCCTAGTAGAGGCCCTCGTCCAGCCCCTCGGTGTCCTCCCCCTCCTCCTCGAGCGCCTGTCGGACCACCCGGAGCGCCATGCCTTCCGAATAGCCCTTGCGGGCCAGCATGCCCGCGAGCCTGCGCAGCCTTCTGTCGCGTTCCATACCGCGGGTGGCGCGGAGCTTGCGGGCGACCAGTTCGCGGGCGGTCTCCTCCTCCTGGTCGGAGTCCAGCTGCCCGACCGCCTCGTCGATCAGGGTGGCGTCCACCCCTTTCGTACGCAGCTCACGGGCGAGCGCACGCCGGGCCAGGCCCCGGCCGTGGTGCCGGGACTCCACCCAGGCGTCCGCGAACGCCGCGTCGTCGATCAGCCCCACATCCTCGAAACGGGAGAGCACCTCCCGCGCCACGTCCTCGGGGATCTCCCGCTTGGCCAGCGCGTCCGCCAGCTGCTTGCGGGTGCGGGGCGTCCCGGTGAGCAGGCGCAGACAGATCGCCCGCGCCCGCTCCGCCGGATCCTGGGGCGACAGCTCCTGCCCGGCCCTCGACGGGTCGGAGCTGTCGCCCGGCCTTTCCGTCCGCCGCCTCTTCGCATAAGGCATGGGACGTACTAACTCTTGGCCGTGGCCGCCTTGGCCGACTTGGCCTTGGAGGCAGGAGCGGGCACGGACTTGGCCGGGTCCTCCGCGGGGGCCGGAGCACCCGCCGCGTCCGCCACTGGCTCGGCCGTCGCCGCGTCCGGCCGCACGCCGACGCCCAGCTTCTCCAGGATCTTCTTCTCGATCTCGTTGGCGAGATCGGGGTTGTCCTTGAGGAAGTTGCGCGCGTTCTCCTTGCCCTGCCCGAGCTGGTCGCCCTCGTACGTGTACCAGGCGCCGGCCTTCCGTACGAAGCCGTGCTCCACGCCCATGTCGATCAGACCGCCCTCGCGGCTGATGCCCTGGCCGTAGAGGATGTCGAACTCCGCCTGCTTGAAGGGCGGCGCGACCTTGTTCTTCACGACCTTGACGCGGGTGCGGTTGCCGACGGCGTCGGTGCCGTCCTTCAGGGTCTCGATACGACGGATGTCGAGACGCACCGAGGCATAGAACTTGAGCGCGCGGCCACCCGTCGTGGTCTCCGGCGAGCCGAACATCACGCCGATCTTCTCGCGGAGCTGGTTGATGAAGATCGCGGTGGTCTTGGACTGGTTGAGCGCGCTGGTGATCTTCCGGAGAGCCTGGCTCATCAGCCGCGCCTGGAGGCCGACGTGCGAGTCGCCCATCTCGCCCTCGATCTCCGCGCGCGGCACCAGGGCGGCGACGGAGTCGATGACGATGAGGTCGAGCGCGCCGGAGCGGACCAGCATGTCGACGATTTCGAGCGCCTGCTCGCCGTTGTCCGGCTGGGACAGGATCAGATTGTCGATGTCGACGCCGAGCTTCTTCGCGTACTCGGGGTCGAGGGCGTGCTCGGCGTCCACGAAGGCCACCGCGCCGCCGGCCCTCTGCGCGTTCGCCACCGCGTGCAGCGTCAGGGTCGTCTTTCCGGAGGACTCGGGCCCGTACACCTCCACCACACGGCCGCGCGGCAGGCCGCCGACGCCGAGCGCGACGTCGAGCGCGGTCGACCCGGTGGGGATGACCTCGATGGGTTCGTTCGGCCGCTCGCCGAGGCGCATCACCGCGCCCTTCCCGAATTGCCGTTCAATTTGTGCGAGAGCGGCGTCGAGCGCCTTCTCGCGGTCGGTTCCTGCCATGGGTTCCACCCGATTTGCTTGAGTCGATCGCTTCACGTCAAAGACGCTATCCCCTGCCACTGACAACGCGTCCCGACGAGCTCCCGGCCTGTGGAAAACCCCGGCGGCCACCCTCTCCGGATGTCCCACCGCACCACACCGCCGGCCGGTCCCGGGAAGCACCGGCAGTCATCCATGAGAATGGATGTTCGATTTTACTGTCAAGCGCACCACGCGACACACCCGCCAAGCACGCGACAGGGCCTGACGAGGCCACTACCCCCGCCCCGATCCGGCACGGCGATTCACCCGTTTCCCCACCTTCGTTAACAAAATATCCATCAGGACTTCACAACTGACTTGCCGACAGGACCCCCGGACGGATACACCTACCTCACGACCTGGGGAGGGCGTCACGCTGTGGGGGCAGTTCCATCACTGTGGGGGCAGTTCCCGTCGTGCCATGGGCCGACGGCACTCCGACGACGATTCCAGTGGTGCGACACCGTCTGGCGCCCCGCGACCCGCTGACACCCCGCGACCCGCGCACCGCCGTGCTCGGCGTATGCCGCCGCTGATCCCCGGGCTCCTTCACACCTCACTGGAGGCAGCATGTCCATTGCCGCACGACCTGGGGCCGACTGGCCCCGCAGAATCGCCCGCTCGACCGTGCTCGGCTGCGCCGGACTGCTGGTGAGCGGTTCGCTGATGGTCACTACGGCCTCGGCGGCCGATACGCCGGGCACCGGACCGCACGGCGCCGTCACCCTTCCCGTTCCGCCGTCCACCCGGCCCACCTTCAGCGTCCCGGGCCGTGACACCGCGGAAGCCACCAAGGGCGAGGACCGCCGTCTCGCCGCAGGCCGGGCCGCGGCGGGCACCCCCGCGCAGCGCGGCGACATGGACGGCGACGGCTTCGGTGATCTGGTGTACCGCACCGACTACGGCGAGGTCTGGGCCGACTGGGGCTCCGACGGCGCGGCCGTGATCTCCGCGGACGATTCCCAGGTCAAGGACCTGCTGCTGCCCGGCGACCTCACCGGCGACGGCAGGGCCGACCTGCTCACCGTGACGCCCACCGGCTCCCTGCGACTGCACAGCGGGGCCAACTCCACCCTCTACGGCGGCATGACCGCGTACACCACGCTCAGCACCGGCTGGCAGGCGTACGACAAGCTGGTCGTCCCCGGCGATCTGACCGGTGACGGCACGCCGGACCTGCTGGCCCGCGGCTCTTCGGGGTTGTTCCTCTTCCCCGGCACCGGCAAGGGGTTCAAGGCCGGGATCCAGGTGGGCGGCGCCGGCTGGAGCCAGTTCGACCAGCTGGTCGGCGTGGACGATGTCGACGGTGACGGGCTGGCCGATCTCCTCGCGCGCAACGCCACCGGGCTGTATCTCTACCCCGGCAACGGCAGCGGCACCGGCTACCCGTTCAAGGAGCGGATCCAGATCGGCGGCGCCGGCTGGAACCAGTACAACCAGCTGGTCGGCGGCACGGACTACAGCGGGAACGGCACCCCCGACCTGGTGGCCCGCGCATACGACGGCACCTCGTACTTCTACGAGGGCATGGGCAACGGAACGTTCGCCGCCCGGGAACAGGCCGGCACGAGCTGGGGACTGGTCACCCAGTTCGCGGGCGCGGGCAACCGGCCGCACTTCGGCAAGGCCGGCGTCTTCGCCCGTACCTCCGGCGGCACGCTCTACTACTACGGCACCACCGGCACCGGCCGTCTCACCTCGAAGTACCTGATCGGCGACGGCTGGGACCGCTCGCTGATACGGCTCACCCACGCGGTGTCGCTGCGCGCGAACGGCAGCTCGGACCTGATCGGGCACAGCACGTACGACGGCCATCTGTACAACTCCGGTGCCTACGCCCCGTCCGACTCCGAGATCGCGGGCGGCTCGAAGTCGTACAACCTGGTCATCGGCCCCGGGGATCTCAACGGCGACGGCAAGAGCGATCTGCTGGCCCGCAGCTCCACCGCCCTCTACTTCTACGCGGGCTCCGGTACGGGCATGTCGGTGAAGGGCCGCGTCCAGATCGGTGGCAACGGCTGGTCGCAGTTCAACAAGATCGTCGGCGCGGGTGACTTCACCGGCGACGGCCGCGCCGATCTCCTCGCGCGCAGCTCCAGCGGTCTGTACCTGTACGCGGGTACCGGCACGGCCGATTCACCGTTCGGGGCGAAGGCGCAGATCGGCGGCGCGGGCTGGAGCCAGTACAAGAACATCGCGGCCCCCGGCGATCTCAACGGCGACGGCGTGGCCGACCTGCTGGCCTCGAACTCGGCGGGCGAGCTGTACTTCTACGCGGGCACCGGCAAGGCGTCCGCGCCCCTGAAGGCCCGGGTGAAGATCGGCAGCGGCGGCTGGAACCAGTACGCCGACCTGCTCTGAGCATCCGCCCCCCAGGCGTCGCGAACCCTCCGGGGACCCGCGGTCGCTCTCCCCGGGCGTCTCGGCCGGTGCACCGCACCGGCCGGGGCGCCCGGCCGCGCCTATCCTTCCTCGCATGGCGCTCCCCTCGTCCGTCCGCAGCGGTCGGACGTCCTCGCGAGCCGCCGAAGTCGCCATGCCGCATCTCGTCACCGCCGTCGTGGTCGTTTCGACGCTGATCCAGATGGCCTCCGGGAGCGAGCCGCCCGTCCGTGCGGCAATCGGCTGGGCGCTGATCGGTATCAGTTGCGGAGCCCTGTACTTCCGGCGGCGCCGGCCCGTGACCGTGGCCGTGATCACGCTGCTGGCCTGCGGAATCTACTATCCGGTGAGCGTGACCGACGGCCCGGTGCTGGCCGCCTTCGCGCTCGCGCTCTACACCCTGGCCGCCGAAGGACACTTCACCGTTTCGGTCGCCCTGGCGGCCGCCACTCTGCTCACCGTGGGCTTCGGCGAGGTCATCATGAACTCCGGCGACCGCCACATCGACGACGTCTCCGTCGCCATGCTCGCCGGCTGGCTGATCAGTCTCGTCGCGATCGGCCGCGCCCAGCGCACCCGGCTCGCCTATCTCCACGAGGTCGAGCAGCGGGCGCTGGCCGATCGAGGCGTTCATCCCCGTCATGATCTTCGCGATCGTCTTCGGGCTCTCGATGGACTACGAGGTGTTCCTGCTCTCCCGCGTCCACGAGGAGTGGGAGCGTACGAAGGACCCGCTGGGCGCGGTCCGTGAGGGGCTGGCGGCGACGGGGAAGGTCATCACGGCCGCTGCGGCGATCATGATCGTGGTCTTCGCGGCGTTCATCCTGAGCCCCGACCGGATGCTGCGGCAGTTCGGGCCGGGACTGGCGGTGGCGATCCTGCTGGACGCGGTGGTCATCCGCTGTCTGATCGTGCCGGCGGTGATGCGGCTGCTGGGGCGCCGTGCCTGGTGGCTGCCCGGTCCGCTGGGCCGGGTCCTGCCGAAGGTGGCGCTGGAACGCCACTGACCCGGACCGGCCGGCGGCGAGACCGGGCCACCGCCCACGAGGGGGACGGCGGCCCGGTCCTCCTACGGCCGCGGCCGCTGCTCGTCGTCCGCGCCTGTCCGCGTGCCTGTGTCCGTGTCTGTGCGCGTGTCCGTGTCTGTACGCGTGTCCGCACGCAGTACGCGGCGTATCTGGCGCAGGAGCGGCACGCCGTCGCGCGTTCTGCGGCCGTGCACGCGTGGATCGTCCATCACGTCGTACCGCTTCACATACGCCCCCAGGAACGCCTGGAGCGTGGCGACCGCCGGGATCGCGATCAGGGCGCCGACCGCGCCCAGCAGCGCCGTACCCGCGATGACCGACCCGAAGGCCACGGCCGGGTGGATGTCGACGGTCTTGGCGGTCAGCTTGGGCTGGAGCATGTAGTTCTCGAACTGCTGGTAGAACACCACGAATCCGAGCACCCAGAGCGCGTACCAGGGGTCCACGGTGAAGGCGATCAGCATCGGCAGGGCGCCCGCCAGATAGGTGCCGATTGTGGGGATGAACTGGGAGACGAGCCCCACCCAGATAGCCAGTGCCGGTGCGTACGGCACGCCCAGGATCTCCAGAAGTATGTAATGCGCGGCACCGGAGATGAGGGCCATCAGCCCGCGTGAGTAGAGATAGCCGCCGGTCTTGACGACGGCTATCTCCCAGGCACGCAGGACTTCGGACTGGCGGGCCGGCGGGAGTACGGAGCAGAGCGCGCGCCGCAGCCGGGGCCCGTCGGCCGCGAAGTAGAACGAGAACAGGAAGATCGTCAGCAACCGGAACAGCCCGCCGAGCACGGTGGTGGAGATGTCGAGGACACCCGTCGCGCTGTTCTGCACGTAGCGCTGGAGCCAGTCGGAGTGCAGCAGGCTGTCCTGGACGGCGACCCGGGACAGCTCCGTGTGGAAGGTGTCGTTGATCCAGTTGATCACCGAGTCGAGGTACTCGGGGAAGGAATCGACCATTTCGATGATCTGGCTCGCCAGCATGGAGCCGAGCATCACCACAAAGCCGGCACTGACGATCAGGACCGCGAAGAAGACCAGGAAAGTGGCGAGTCCACGCCGCATCCCTCGGTCCGCCATCCGGCTCACGGCGGGCTCGACCGCCAGCGCCAGGAAGAACGCGATCAGCATATTGATCAGCAGGCCGATGAGCTGGTGGAACGCCCAGCTGCCGAACTGGAAGCAGGCTATGAGCGCCAGCGCGAGGACCATGGCGCGCGGCAGCCAGCGGGGCATCTGACGCCGCTCGTCGTCGCTGCCCGCGGGGGGCGCCGACGCGCCCGCGGGGTTCGTGGAAGGGCCCGCGGGAGCCGTCAGTGAAGGGGCGGCCGAAGGAGCCGCCGAGGACGCGGCGGAAGACGCCTCGGGAGGCACGTCCGGTGCGGGATCCGGCGGAGGGATCGGTGGTGGGAGGTCCGGTGCGGAGTTGTCGGTCGGTGCCACTGAGCAAGTGTCGCCTACCGCTGTGACAACCTGCCCCGCTCTCGGACGAAATCACATCGCCCCGGCGGGCTCCGTGCCGCCCCGGTGCCCCGGTGGCCGTCCCCGGCGGCTGTCCCCGGCCGGCGCGTCAGCGCTTCTCGGGCGGAATCCCCATGGCGACGCAGACCCCGCGCCAGACGTCCTTCGCCTCCCAGCCGGCTTCCAGCGCCTCGTGCACCGTACGACCGCCCAGCTCCGCCATCACATGATCACGGGCGAAGGAGTCGGCGTAGGCCGCCCCGAAGTGGTCCGCCATGCGCTCCCAGAAAATCGTCAACCGCATGCCACCAGTATCGCGCCCCTGAGCGTGCGGCCCTGCCGGTCCCGCGTGCCAGGAACCGAGCGACGGTTCGCCTCACGTGCCCTGGCCGCACAAGCCCTCGGCCGGAAAGGACCTAGCCGCCGAGTGCCCGGACCCCCGCCGTGACAACCACCGCCGCGCCGACGACCACCAGGAACGGGGCGCGCAGCACCAGCGCGAGAGCCGCCGCGGCGAGTCCCGCGCCCCGGGCGTCCAGCACGAGTGCGCCGTTCGCGCTGAAGGTCTGCTGAGCGGTCAGCGCGGCGAGCAGGGCCACGGGCAGCAGGGCCGACAACCGCTGGACGAGAGGGCGCTCCAGCGCGCCCGCGGGCACGAGCAGGCCCAGAAGTTTCACGAGGTAGCAGCCGATGGCGGTCGCGCCGATCGCGATCCAGATGGTCAACGGTCCGTTCCCTTCCTACGGGCGCCGAGCCTGCGGCCTTCGAGCCAGAGGACAGCGGGTGCGGCCAGCGCCGCGACGAGCACCGGGACACCGGCGGGCAGCACGGGCAGGAAGCCGAGCCCCAGGACGACGGCGAGCCCCGCGACCGCCCGCTCGGTGACCGTACGGAGCATGGGCGCGAGCAGGGCGAGGAAGACGGCGGGTCCTGCCGCGTCGAGTCCCCAGGCGTCGGTGTCGCCGAGCGCTTCGGCACCCAGCGCCCCGCCCAGGGTGGTGAGGTTCCACAGGCCGTAGAGCGTGAGCCCGGTGACGCTGAAGCCGATGCGGGCGCTGCGCCGGGTGGGCTGGGCGAGCGCGACGGCGGTGGTCTCGTCGATCACCCACTGGGCGGCGAACGGGCGTACCGGCCCCGGCAGCCGCAGCAACTGGGACAGCCTGAGCCCATAGAAGGCGTTGCGTACGCCGAGGAAGAACGCGCCCGCGGCGGCGGTGAGCGGATTGCCGCCCGCCGCGAGGGCGCCGACCAGCGCGAACTGGGAGGCGCCGGTGAAGACCAGCAGGCTGAGCGCGCAGGTCTGGAGGACGGTGAGCCCCGCGCCCGCCGAGGTGACGCCGAAGGCGAAGCCGGAGAGCCCGACGGCGATACCGACGCCCAGGGCATCGCGCACGACGGCCGAGTCGGACTTGGGTTCGGGGGCGGGGGCGGGGGCGGAGTTGGGCCCCTGGGCGCTCCGGGCGGGACCGTGCGCCGGTATGTCCGCGGACGCGGACGCTGTCTGTTCTGCCACGCCGGGGACGTTACGCGGGGTGCGGGGGCCGGGTCTTGTACGTTCTTGCGCCCCGCGCCCGGACCCGCCTCGCGCCCCGACCCGCCCCACGCTCCCCGCCCCACGCTCCCCGCTCCCGCTCCCCGCTCCCCGCTCCCGCGCCTCGCCCCCACCTCGTCCAGAGCCTCGTCCAGAGGCCCGCTCAGTCCTCTGAGGCGGCCGTCCGCTCCCTGCGGTACGCACCGGGCGGCACCCCGACGATCCGGGTGAAATGACGGTTCAGATGGGGTTGGTCGGTGAACCCGACGGCCACGGCCGCCTCGGCCGGTGTCGTACCGCCGTCCAGCAGTTGCCGGGCCCGGCGCACCCGCGCGTCCGTCAGCCAGCTGTGCGGCGGCAGCTCGTAGGTGTTCCTGAAGGCCCGCAGCAGCGCGAAGGGGCTGGTGCCGATGTCCGCCGCGAGCCGCTCCAGGGACGGCGGGTCCGCCATCCGCTCCTCCAGCACGGCACGCGCGCGTGCCGCGATCCGTGCTCCGGCGCCCCGCACCCGGCGCTGCCGCGCCGGCCCGCCGTTCAGCCGCAGCAGCCGCGTCACCGCGACCCTCAGCAGCGTGTCGGCGGCGAGCGCGTTGCCCTCGTCGGCGGCGCGCAGCACGTGGTGGACGAGGCGCGTGGTGTACGGATCGTCCACCACGGGGGCGACGAAGCCGGGGGTGCCTCGGATCGTGGTGGTCTCCGCCGCGATGGAGGCGATGACGTCGACGGCCGGGTAGACGGCCCCGTACCGCCAGCCCTCGGGGCCCTGGGCGTGGCCGGTGTGCGGGGTCTCGGGGTTGATCAGCGCGAGCGAACCCGGGCCCGCGTACTGATCGCCGCCTCCGTAGTGGAAGACCTCGACCCCGTCCGTGATCGCGGCGATGACGAAGGTCTCGTGGGTGTGCCGCGGAAACCTCTTGTCTATGTAGCGCGCACGCAGCAGATCGACGCCCGGTAGCTCGGAATAGCGCCAGTGCCGTGCCTGCTCCCGCGGTGTCATGATTCCATTCTGCGCTGCCGGTCCCGGGGCGTTTGCCCAGGTCCGGGCGATTGTCAGTGGCGGGGTGCACGATGGGGGGCATGGCACGCTCCGCACTCGACTCCTTCACCCCCGCGACCCGCGGCTGGTTCACGGGGGCATTCTCCGCGCCCACCGCGGCGCAGGAGGGAGCCTGGCGTGCCATCCAGAAGGGCTCGGACGTGCTGGTCGTGGCCCCGACCGGCTCGGGCAAGACGCTGGCCGCTTTTCTCGCCGCCCTGGACCAGCTGGCTTCGCAGCCGCCGCCCGCCGAGGCGAGGAAGCGCTGCCGGGTGCTGTACGTATCGCCGCTCAAGGCGCTCGCCGTCGATGTGGAGCGCAATCTGCGCAGCCCGCTCACGGGAATCCGGCAGGAGTCCGTGCGACGCGGGCTGCCTGAGCCGGAGGTGCGCGTCGGTATCCGCTCCGGTGACACCCCGGCCGCCGAGCGCCGTTCGATCGCCACGAAGCCGCCGGACATCCTGATCACCACCCCCGAGTCGCTGTTCCTGATGCTCACGTCCTCGGCCCGGGACGCCCTCGCCGGGATCGAGACGGTGATCCTGGACGAGGTGCACGCCGTCGCCGGGACGAAGCGGGGCGCCCATCTCGCCCTGTCCCTGGAGCGGCTCGACGAGCTGCTGCCGCGCCCCGCCCGCCGGATCGGTCTGTCGGCGACGGTGCGTCCGGTGGAGGAGGTCGCGCGCTATCTGTCGCCGCAGCGCAGGGTGGAGATCGTCCAGCCGCGCTCCGGCAAGGAGTTCGATCTCTCCGTGGTCGTCCCGGTCGAGGATCTGGGCGAGCTGGGCGGCTCCCCGGCCTCGGACACGGACGGCGGGGAGAAGCCGTCGATCTGGCCTCATGTGGAGGAGCGGATCGCCGATCTCGTCCAGGCGCACCGCTCCACGATCGTCTTCGCCAATTCCCGCCGGCTGGCGGAGCGGTTGTGCAACCGGCTGAACGAGATCGCGTACGAACGGGCCACGGGCACCGTTCCGGACGCGCCCGACTCGGCCTCGACGATGCCCGAGGACCACTCCCCGGCCGAGCTGATGGGCCAGTCGGGCGCGGCCAGGGGAGCACCCGCTCTGCTGGCGCGCGCGCACCACGGCTCGGTCTCCAAGGAGCAGCGCGCCCAGGTCGAGGAGGACCTCAAGGCGGGCCGGCTGCCCGCCGTCGTGGCCACCTCCAGTCTGGAGCTGGGCATCGACATGGGCGCGGTGGATCTGGTGATCCAGGTCGAGTCGCCGCCCTCCGTCGCCTCGGGCCTCCAGCGGGTCGGCCGCGCGGGACACCAGGTGGGCGCGGTCTCCACGGGCGTCGTCTTTCCCAAGTACCGAGGCGATCTCGTACAGGCCGCCGTGGTCACCGAGCGGATGCGCACCGGCGCCATCGAGGCCCTGCGGATCCCCGCGAATCCCCTCGATGTGCTTGCCCAGCAGCTGGTCGCCATGGTCGCGCTGGACACCCGACAGGCCGACGATCTGCTCGCCCTGACCCGCCGCGCCGCGCCGTTCGCGTCGCTGCCCGAATCGGCGTTCACCGCCGTGCTGGACATGCTCGCCGGACGCTATCCCTCCGACGCCTTCGCGGAGCTGCGTCCGCGCGTGGTGTGGGACCGCGTGGCCGGTACGGTCACGGGCCGGCCGGGCGCGCAGCGGCTCGCCGTCACCTCCGGGGGCACGATCCCCGACCGGGGGCTCTTCGGTGTCTTCCTCGCCGGAGCCGACCCGAAGAAGGGCGGTGGCAGGGTCGGGGAGCTGGACGAGGAGATGGTGTACGAGTCCCGGGTGGGCGATGTCTTCACCCTGGGCACGACCTCCTGGCGGATCGAGGACATCACCCGTGACCGGGTCCTGGTCACCCCCGCCCCCGGCACCCCGGGGCGGCTGCCGTTCTGGAAAGGCGACCAGCTGGGCCGCCCGCTGGAGCTGGGCCGCGCGGTGGGCGCGTTTCTGCGCGAGGTGGGCGCCCTCTCCGAAGAGGACGCCAGACTGCGGCTGCTGACCGCGGGTCTCGACGCCTGGGCCGCCGGCAATGTGCTGTCGTATCTGGACGAGCAGCGCCGCGCCTGCGGGCATGTCCCGGACGACCGGACGATCCTCGTCGAGCGGTTCCGCGATGAGCTGGGCGACTGGCGCGTGGTGATCCACTCCCCGTTCGGCGCGCAGGTACACGCGCCCTGGGCGCTGGCCCTCGGCGCCCGCCTCTCCGAGCGGTACGGCATGGACGCGCAGGTCATGCACGCCGACGACGGCATCGTGCTACGGCTCCCCGACGCCGATCTGATGGGCCTGGACCTCCTCGATGACGAGCCGGACCGTCTCAGTACGGCTTTCGACAGCGAACAGGCGCCCATCGGCGCCGCGGATGTCGCCTTCGACGGCGGTGAGATCCGGGGGATCGTCACCGACCAGGTGGGCGGCTCCGCGCTGTTCGCCTCCCGGTTCCGGGAGTGCGCCGCGCGGGCGCTGCTGCTCCCCCGCCGGAGTCCGGGAAAACGCACTCCGCTGTGGCAGCAGCGCCAGCGCGCCTCCCAACTCCTCCAGGTGGCGAGCGAGTTCGGCTCGTTCCCGATCGTGCTGGAGGCGGTCAGGGAGTGCCTCCAGGATGTCTTCGACGTCCCGGGCCTCACGGAACTCATGGGGGACATCGAGTCCCGGCGGGTCCGGCTGATCGAGGTCACCACCCCCGAGCCCTCCCCCTTCGCCCGGTCGCTGCTCTTCGGCTATGTCGCGCAGTTCCTGTACGAGGGCGACTCCCCCCTCGCGGAGCGGCGGGCCGCCGCGCTCTCCCTGGACTCCCGGCTGCTGGCCGAGCTGCTGGGCCAGGCCGAGTTGCGTGAGCTGCTCGACCCGGAGGTCCTCACCGAACTGGAACGGGAGCTCCAGTGGCTCACGGAGGACCGGCGCGTCAAGGACCTGGAAGGCGTCGCCGATCTGCTGCGGGTCCTCGGCCCGCTCACGGACGCGGAGTTGGCCGAGCGCGGCGCGCGGCAGTCCTGGGCGGAGGATCTCGCCGTCGCCCGCCGCGCCATCAAGGTCAGGATCGGCGGCGCCGACCACTGGGCGGCGATCGAGGACGCGGGCCGGCTGCGGGACGCCCTGGGCACGGCGCTGCCGGTCGGTGTCCCCGAGGCGTTCACGGAGCCGGTGAAGGATCCCCTGGGCGATCTCCTCGCCCGTTACGCCCGTACGCACGGCCCGTTCACCTCGAACGCGGCGGCGGAGCGCTTCGGCCTCGGCGCGGCTGTCACAGACGGCGCGCTCCAGCGCCTCGCCGCGAGCTCCCGGGTCGTGCAGGGCGAATTCCACCCTTCCGGCATCGGCCAGGAGTGGTGCGACGCCACGGTCCTGCGCCGGCTGCGCCGCCGCTCGCTGGCGGCGCTGCGCCAGGAGCTGGAGCCGGTGGCGCCGGCCGCGCTCGCCGCCTTCCTCCCGCAGTGGCAACATCTGAACGGCAACAGCCTGCGCGGTATCGACGGACTCGCCCGCGCCGTGGAGCAGTTGCAGGGCGCTCCTGTCCCGGCGTCGGCGCTGGAGAAGCTGATCCTGCCGTCCCGGGTCTCCGGCTACACACCCGCGCTCCTGGACGAGCTGACCACCACGGGCGAGGTCTTGTGGGCCGGAGCGGGCGCCCTGCCCGGCAAGGACGGCTGGGTCTCGCTCTATCTCGCCGACGCCGCGCCGCTGTTGCTCCCGCCCCCGCACCCCCTGGAGCTGACCGCCCTCCACGAATCGGTCCTGGCCACGCTCTCTGGCGGCTACGGCCTGTTCTTCCGGCAGATCACCGACCAGGTCCGGGCCACCACGCACCCGGATGCGACCGATCCTCAACTGGCCGACGCCCTATGGGATCTGGCGTGGTCGGGCCGGCTCACCAACGACACCCTGGCGCCACTGCGCTCGCTGCTCGGCTCGGGCCGTACGGCGGGCTCCACGGCGCACCGCGCCCGGCGCCCGGTGCCGCGGGGACGGTACGGCACGCTCACGGCCGCGGCCCGTCCCGCCTCCCGTACGGGCCCGCCGACCGTCAGTGGCCGCTGGTCGCTGCTGCCCGCCCAGGAGCCGGAGCCCACGCACCGCGCGCACGCGCTGGCCCGTACTCTCCTCGACCGCCATGGGGTGGTGACCCGGGGCGCGGTCGCGGCCGAGGGGGTCGTGGGCGGCTTCTCGGCGGTGTACCGCATCCTGTCCGCCTTCGAGGACAGCGGCCAGGCCCGCCGCGGCTATGTCGTGGAGGGCCTGGGCGCGGCCCAGTTCGCGATGGACGGCGCCGTCGACCGGCTGCGCGCGGCGGCGACTGCCCGTGACCGCGCCGACGCGCACCCCTCGCACCGCGCCGTGGTGCTGGCCGCCGCCGATCCCGCCAACGCCTATGGGGCCGCGCTTCCCTGGCCGGATCCCCCGGACGGCGCCGGCCACAAACCGGGCCGCAAGGCCGGTTCCCTCGTCGTTCTCGTCGACGGCGAGCTGACCCTCTACATGGAGCGCGGCGGCAAGACGCTGCTGGCCTGGCCCACCGACCCGGAAGACCCCTCGCTCCGGGCCGCCGCGGAGGCCCTGGCGGGCGCGGCCCGCGCGGGGGCGCTCGGTACGGTCACGGTGGAGCGTACGAACGGCACCCCTGCCCTGACATCCCCCCTCGGGCGTGCTCTGGAGGCCACGGGCTTCCATGCCACCCCCCGGGGTCTGCGCCTGCGGGCCTGAGCGTGCGAGCCTGAAACCATGCCCGAGGGAGACACCGTCTGGCACGCCGCCCAGCGTCTGCACACCGCGCTCGCGGGGCACCGGCTGATCCGCTCGGACCTGCGGGTGCCCCGGTTCGCGACCGCCGATCTCACCGGCCGCACCGTCCTCGATGTCACACCGCGCGGCAAGCATCTGCTCACCCGTATCGAGGGCGGCCTCACCCTCCACTCGCATCTGCGCATGGACGGCTCCTGGAAGGTCTATGCCCCGGGTGAGCGCTGGAACGGCGGTGTGGCGCACCAGATCCGGGCCATCCTCGGCACCGTCGAGCGCACGGCCGTGGGCTTTCGCCTCCCCGTCCTTGAGCTGCTGCGTACCAGCGACGAGGAGCGGGTGGTGGGGCATCTCGGCCCCGATCTGCTCGGCCCGGACTGGGACGCCGCCGCGGCCCTGCGCAATCTGCTGTCCGACGCCCCGCGCCCGATCGGGGAGGCGCTGCTCGATCAGCGCAACCTCGCCGGGGTCGGCAATATCTTCAAGTCCGAGACATGCTTCCTCGTTCGCGCGAACCCCTGGCTCCCGGTCGGCGAACTCCCCTCACCCGAGCACCTGGTGGCCGCGGCGAAGAAGCTGCTCGAAGCGAACCGGAACCGTCCGGGCGGCTCCCGGCGGCTGTATGTCTACGGCCGCGCGGGGCGCCCCTGCCCCCGCTGCGGCACCTCGATCCGTACGGCCGAACAGGACGGCCGGCCCACTTACTGGTGCCCGCTCTGCCAACCGGCCCCCGCCAGTTGACAGACCGCTGACTCGTCGCCGCGTCAGCCGACGACGCGTCACAGCCGTGGACGACGCTGCCGCGCCGACGCGACATGCACCGGCAGCAGGCTCAGCCCCCAACCGCCCGCCGCCACCGTCCCCTCCACCAGTCCGGTGTTCTCGGGCACCAGCACGATGCGCAGTACGGCCCACCACCACACCCCGCCCAGAGCGAGCGCCGGAAGAGGGATCCACCACCTCGCCATGGCTGCCTCCTCCGGCCGACCTGGGGCCTCTCGTCTGGATCTCGCCCGGCGCGCGTGCTCCGGCACTCCCTGATCCGGCCCGATCCAACCGAAGGACCCTAGTCACGCACGATCATCCGCCGGGAGAGCGCATCGGATGCACTCCCCGGCGCGCGCACTCAACACCGGTCGCGCCCCTGCCGCAGCGACAACGCGGCAGGGGCGCGGCCGGCCCCTCGTCCTTCGACCGGGGCTCCGGCCCGGTCAAGCGCTCTCCGCCTGGAACATCCAGGAGTGCTTCTCTAGGTCGGCGGTCACCTGGATCAGTATGTCCTGCGTCACAGGGTCCGGTTCGTCCGTCACCTCGACGCGCTCACGCATCCGCCCGATCACCGCGCCGAGCGCGTCCACCAGGGTCCGGATCACGTCCACATCGGTGATCCAGCCGTTGGGCACCGTACGGATCGCGCTCGTGGCCGCCACCGTCGCGGCCCGCCCGTCCGGTGTCACCCCCAGCGCGGAGGCCCGCTCGGCAATGGTGTCCGAGTGCTTCCGGGCCGTGGAGACGACCTCGTCGAGTTGCAGGTGTACGGAGCGGAAGCGCGGCCCGACTATGTTCCAGTGGACCTGCTTGGCGACGAGCGAAAGATCCACCAGGTCCACGAGGGCGCCTTGCAGCGCCTCGCCGACCAGCTTCAGATCCTCCTCGGGCAGCGGACTCTTCACGACTGACATGCATGTCCTCCCATTCCGCTCGCAGTTCTGCGTTCACAGTTCGGTGCTTACGCACCTTCCACCATGACACAACCACAACAAAACGGGCATTTGGGAAAGACGAGAGCCCCGGCCTCGGCATCTCTGCCGACCGGGGCTCAGGTCAAAGCTTCACAGCCGTGATCAGGCGGCGACGACGTCCACCGCCTCCGCAGGTGCCTTGATCGTCACCCGCTCCGTCGGCACTCCGGCCACCGACGTCACAGAGACGGAATTGAGCATTGGACGTACTGCCGCGGGCACCGGCTCGTTCGCCGCCGCCGACGCGGCCAGCTCGGCCAACGACAGCTCGTCGCTCACTTCACGCATGAGCTCTGACATCCGTACGTCAAGCGCGTCGCAGATCGCCGAGAGCAGCTCGGAGGAAGCCTCCTTCTGCCCCCGTTCCACCTCGGAGAGATAACCGAGCGAGACCCGGGCGGACGAGGAGACTTCGCGCAGAGTACGGCCCTGGCGCTGGCGCTGCCGACGCAGCACGTCACCAAGCAGGCGACGGAGCAGAATCATCGGTGGCTCCCTCCTCGGACCGCGTAGCCGCATCCTTCACGCCCCACCGTACCGCCTAGTGCTGCGGCCGTGCGGGGAGCGATGTCGTGTTCACTCAGGGCTGCAAACATCAATTCCCCCCGTTCTGTTCCGTATCCTGTGCCCGCCCGTTCCCGGAGAGTTCGCTGAGGAGCAGTCCGAGCACGCTCCGTACACTCTCTTTACGAATGTCCGCCCGGCCGCCGTTCAACCGCGGTGCGGCCACTTTCCCCACGCCTTCCGGTCCCACAACGGCCACGTACACGGTGCCGACGGGCCGCCCGTCCTGTGGATCGGGACCCGCGACCCCGGTGGTCGCCGCTCCCCAGCCCGCACCGAGCACGCGGCGTACGCCGGCCGCCATCTGGAGCGCGACCTCGGGGTCCACGGCGCCGCGCTCCTCCAGAAGGGTCCCGTCGACGCCCAGAACATCCCGTTTGAGGTCCGTCGCGTAGGCCGTGACGGACCCGCGGAAGGTCCGGGAGGCACCGGGGACCGCCGTCAGCTCCGCGGCCACCAGACCGCCGGTGAGGGATTCCGCAACCGCCAGCGTCCCGCCGCGCTCCGCCAGGATCTCCAGCACCCGGGCCGCCCGGTCAGCCGCCGAGCGCACATCGGCGCCGCTGTCCGACACCGCCCCGGCTCCCCGCGCCGCGGCCCCCACGGCACTCACCGCGCGGACTCGGCCGCCGCGCGCTCCGCCGCCAGCCCCTGGCGTCGCAGGACGACCGCCTGCCGTACGTAGTCCAGTCCCGTGATCACGGTCAGCGCGACGGCCACGGCCATCACCCAGAACCGCAGCGTGGCCAACGGCCCGGTCAGCGCGAGTACGTACATCCCGACGGCCACGCCTTGCGCCAGCGTCTTCATCTTGCCGCCGCGGCTGGCCGGAATGACTCCGTGCCTGATCACCCAGAACCGCATCAGCGTGATGCCGAGTTCACGGAAAAGGATGACCCCCGTCACCCACCACGGCAGATCACCGAGCGCGGAGAGACAGATCAGCGCCGCTCCCATGATCGCCTTGTCCGCTATCGGATCGGCGATCTTCCCGAAGTCGGTGACCAGGTTGTACGTCCGCGCCAGATGCCCGTCGAAGACATCCGTGATCATGGCGACGGCGAAAGCGGCCCAGGCCCAGGCGCGCCAGACGGGGTCGAAACCGCCGTCCTGGAGCAGCAGCAGCACGAAGCCCGGCACGAGCACCAGCCGCATCATGGTGAGGAGGTTGGCGATGTTCCACAGACTGGCCTGATTGACCGCCGCGGCCCCCAGCTTGCCGCCGGGTGCCTGCTTCGAACCGTTGCCACCAGCAGGCACCGGTGTCGCGCCGCCGCCCGCCGCGGACGCCGGGACTCCGGTCATCTGGCAGCCTCCTCGCCCGGGATCCGGGAGCCGTCCCCCGGAAGGTCGTGATACTCGGCCACCAGATCCACACCCTCGGTACCGACCACCTTGGCCTCGACCACAAGGCCGGGGCGAAGGCCCTCGCCGGAGGTGAAGATCACCTGGCCGTCCGTCTCGGGCGCCTGGTGCGCCGCGCGGCCGACCGCCGCCTCCCCGCCCTCCGGGTCGATCGATTCGACGAGCACTTCCAGGCTCTCGCCGAGCCGCTCCTCGGCCCGCTGGGAGGTCAGTTCCTCGGCCAGCCGGGAGAGGTGCGCCAGCCGCTCGGCGATCACGTCGCCGTCCAGCTTGTCGGCGTATGTCGCGGCCTCCGTACCGTCCTCGTCGGAGTAGCCGAAGACGCCGATGGCATCGAGCCGCGCCCCGGTCAGGAAGCGCTCCAGCTCGGCGAAGTCCGCCTCGCTCTCCCCGGGGAAGCCGACGATGAAGTTGGAGCGCACACCGGCCTGCGGCGCCTTGCCCCGGATGGTCTCCAGCAGCTCCAGGAAGCGGTCGGTGTCCCCGAAGCGGCGCATCGCGCGCAGCACACCCGGCGCGGAGTGCTGGAAGGACAGATCGAAGTACGGCGCGACCTTGGGCGTCGAGGTCAGCACGTCGATCAGCCCCGGCCGCATCTCGGCGGGCTGGAGGTAACTGACCCGCACCCGCTCGATCCCGTCGACGGCCGCCAGCTCCGGCAGCAGCGTCTCCAGCAGCCGGATGTCGCCGAGGTCCTTGCCGTACGAGGTGTTGTTCTCGGAGACGAGCATGACCTCCTTGACGCCCTGCTCGGCCAGCCAGCGTGCCTCGACCAGCACATCGGAGGGGCGCCGGGAGATGAAGGAGCCGCGGAACGAGGGAATGGCGCAGAAGGAGCAGCGCCGGTCGCAGCCGGAGGCGAGCTTCACGGAGGCGACGGGGCTGCGGTCGAGCCGCCGCCGCAGGGGGGCGCGCGGCCCGGAGGCCGGAGCGACCCCCTCGGGAAGGTCCTCGGGGGCCGGCGCCACCTCGGCCGGGGACTGCGCGTGGCCGGGCAGCGCCACCTCGGCGCCCTGGCGCTCGACCGGGCTGAGCGGCAGCAGCTTGCGCCGGTCGCGAGGCGTATGCGAGGCGTGGATGCCGCCGTTGAGGATGGTCTGCAGCCGATCGGAGATATCGGCGTAGTCGTCGAATCCGAGCACGCCGTCGGCCTCGGGAAGGGCTTCCGCCAGCTCCTTGCCGTACCGCTCGGCCATGCAGCCGACGGCGACGACGGCCTGGGTTCTGCCCTGATCCTTGAGATCGTTGGCTTCCAGCAGGGCGTCGACGGAATCCTTCTTCGCGGCTTCGACGAACCCGCAGGTGTTGACGACGGCGACATCCGCCCCCGAGGCGTCCTCGACGAGCTCCCAGCCGTCCGCTGCCAAGCGGCCTGCAAGCTCCTCCGAGTCCACCTCGTTACGGGCGCAGCCAAGAGTGACAAGGGCGACGGTACGGCGTTCGGGCATGGGCTCAAGACTACTTTGTCCTGGCCCCGCCCCCGCCGTGCAGGGTTGCTCAGCCGGCCTCGGGGTCGCCCTGGGTGTACGAGAGTCGCTCAACCTGGCCCGGCTCGAACTCGTCCTCGACCTTTTTGCCGTTCACGAAGAGCTCGATCGCGCCCGCGTTTCCGAGGATCAGATCGATCTGCTCGTCGTCCTGGAAGGTCTTGGAATCGCCTTTCTTCAGCGTTCCGTCGAACAGCAGCTTGCCGTTGGACGATTTGGCGGAGATCCAGCTCTTGTCGTCTATGGCGGACAGCTTCACCGTGACCTTGTCGAGCGGGGCTGCGGCGATGGCGCTGTCCGACGGGTCGGGCTTGGGGTCGGCCGACTTCGTGGGGCTCGGCTTGCCGCTCTTCGAGGGCTTCGCTCCCTCGGCGACCTGCTTGGTCTTCGGGCTGTCGTCCCCGCCGCCGAACGCCGTGAAGCCGACGAAGCCGGTCACGACCACGATCGCGGCGACCATGGCCGCGGTCCAGTTGGGCCGGGGGCGCTCCGGCCTGATCCGCTCGGCCTCGAACATCGGCGCCGCGGGCGTGGGCACCGGCCGCCCGCCGTGCTCGGAGTCGAACTGCTCGACCAGCGGCGCGGGATCGAGCCCGACCGCGCGGGCGATCATACGGATGTGCCCGCGGGCGTAGACGTCGCCGCCGCAGCGCGAGAAATCGTCCTGCTCGATGGCGTGCACGATGGGGATGCGCACTCGGGTGGAGCCGCTGACCTCGTCGACCGTCAGATCCGCGGCGATACGAGCCTGCAGCAGCACCCGGCCGATCGAAGGCCGTTCCACCGCAGGGGGGTTGGCGTCGGAGTCGGCGCCGTCGGGGACATGTTCCACGACGGGGCCGTCAACTTGATCATCGACTCGATCGTCGGGAACGTTGCCGTCTGGGGAGTCTGGGGACTTGCCGTCGGGGGATTTGCCGATGGACACGGGGGCGCCTTTCGAGCGTGTAGCCACCTGCTGGACGTTCAGTCTATGGGTGGTACGAAAGGGTGGGGCAACCGGGCGGAAGCATTTTGTACGCCATCAGAATGGCCGGACGGCGCAGAGGAGAAGCTGACGCTCTTCCTCTCTCCAACTTGACGTATGCGCACGGGAAACGGTTGCCCTCGGACTGTCCCGAGGTTCCGTTTCCCTGCCTACGAGAGAGACTCCCCGCGGATCACCGCGAGCACTCCATCGAGTTCGTCCGCCTTGACCAGGACATCGCGAGCCTTGGAGCCCTCGCTCGGGCCGACGATGTTCCTCGACTCCATCAGATCCATCAGCCGGCCGGCCTTGGCGAAGCCGACCCGCAGCTTCCTCTGGAGCATCGAGGTCGAACCGAACTGTGTGGAGACCACCAGTTCGGCGGCCTGGCAGAGAAGGTCGAGATCGTCGCCGATGTCCTCGTCGATCTCTTTCTTCTTCGCCGTCCCGACCACGACATCGTCCCGGAAGACGGGTGCCATTTGATCCTTGCAGTGCTGGACGATCGCCGCGACCTCGTCCTCGGTGACGAAGGCGCCCTGCATACGGGTCGGTTTGTTCGCCCCCATCGGAAGGAAGAGGCCGTCGCCCTTGCCGATCAGCTTCTCCGCGCCCGGCTGATCGAGGATGACCCTGCTGTCCGCCAGGGAGGACGTCGCGAACGCCAGCCGCGAGGGCACGTTCGCCTTGATCAGACCGGTGACGACGTCGACCGAGGGACGCTGGGTGGCCAGCACCAGATGGATTCCGGCCGCGCGGGCCAACTGGGTGATGCGGACGATGGAGTCCTCGACGTCACGCGGGGCGACCATCATCAGGTCCGCCAGCTCGTCCACGATCACCAGCAGATACGGATACGGCGAGAGCTCGCGCTCGCTGCCCTCGGGCGCCATGGCCTTGCCGTCACGCACGGCCTTGTTGAAATCGTCGATATGGCGGTAGCCGTACGCCGCGAGATCGTCGTAGCGCAGATCCATCTCCCGTACGACCCACTGGAGCGCCTCGGCCGCCCGCTTGGGGTTGGTGATGATCGGCGTGATCAGATGCGGGATGCCCTCGTAGGCGGTCAGCTCGACCCGCTTGGGGTCGACGAGGACCATCCGGACGTCCTCCGGGGTCGCCCGGACCATCACCGACGTGATCAGGCAGTTGATGCAGGACGACTTTCCGGACCCGGTCGCGCCCGCGACCAGTACGTGCGGCATCTTCGCGAGGTTGGCCATCACATAGCCGCCCTCGACGTCCTTTCCGAGCGCGACCAGCATCGGATGGTCGTCCTCGGCGGCGTCCGCGAGCCGCAGGACGTCACCGAGGTTGACCATCTCACGGTCGGTGTTCGGGATCTCGATGCCGACCGCGGACTTGCCGGGGATCGGGGAGATGATCCGTACGTCGGGGCTGGCCACGGCGTACGCGATGTTCTTGGTGAGCGCGGTGATCCGCTCGACCTTCACGGCCGGGCCCAGCTCCACCTCGTACCGCGTGACCGTCGGACCCCGGGTGAAGCCGGTGACGGCCGCGTCGACCTTGAACTCCATGAAGACATTGCTGAGCGAGGCGACGACGGCGTCATTGGCGGCGCTGCGCGTCTTGCCGGGCCCGCCGCGCTCCAGCAGGTCGAGCGACGGCAGCGAGTAGGTGATGTCCCCGCGGAGCTGGAGCTGTTCGGCGCGCGGCGGCAGCGGCTTGTCCCGCTCGGGCGGCGGCTTGGTCAGATCGGCGACACCGGCGGTGCCCGCGGACGGTCTCTCGGTCTCGCGCGCGGTCGGTACGGGTCCGGAACGCTCCGTCGCGTCCTCGATCGGCTCTTCCAGGGACTCCTGGCGCTCTCCGGACCGCTGCCCCGTCTTCCGTCCACGGTCCACGGAAACGCTCTGGGTGAGGTCCGCGACGATCGGCGAGGGCGGCATCCCGTTGAGTACGGCACCGTCCAGCGCCGCCGCGGCGGCGGCGGCCACGTCCACGGCGTCCATGGGACGGTCCATGGACGGCTGTACGGAGGCCCTGCGCGGCCGGCGCCGCTTGGAGAGCGCCTCCACCTCGGCCCGGTCGGGGTCGTACTCCCCGGGGCGCCCGCCCCGACGCGTGCCCGGACGGCGTCCGCCGGAGGGCAGCGCCTCGCGCCACTGCTCGTCGTACCGCTCGTCGTCGTCGAACCGCTCGTCGTCGAACCCCTCCGGCTCCCGGTCGGGCTGGATGATCCCCAGTTTGGTGCCGAGCAGCCGCAGTCGTTGCGGGATGGCGGCGACGGGGGTGGCGGTGACCACGAGCAGACCGAAGAGAGTGAGCAGCAGAAGCAGCGGTACGGCGAGGACCTCGCCCGTTGTGAAGATCAGCGGTGTAGAGGCGGCCCAGCCGATCAGCCCGCCGGCGTCCTGTATCGCTTCGGTGCCCGCGTCGCGTCCCGGGGCGCCACAGGCGACGTGGACCAGCCCGAGCACCCCGATCACGAGCGCCGACAGTCCGATGACGATCCGTCCGTTGGCCTCGGGCTTCTCGGGATAGAGGATCAGCCGTACGGCGATGGCGCCCAGCAGTATCGGCACCAGCAGATCGAGCCGGCCGAAGGCTCCGGTGATGAGCATCTCGACCAGGTCGCCCACGGGACCGCGCAGATTCGACCAGGTGCCCGCCGCGACGATGAGAGCGAGGCCGAGCAGCAACAGGGCCAGCCCGTCCTTGCGATGGGCCGGGTCGAGTCCCTTCGCGCCACGCCCTATGCCGCGGAACATCGCGCCGACGCCGTGCGCCGCTCCGAGCCAGATGGCGCGGACGAGCCGGTACACACCGCCGGTGGGGCTCGGTGCGGGTTTGGGCGCCGGCTTGGCGGCGGCCTTCTTCGCGGGAGCCTTCTTGACCGGTGCCTTCTTGCCGGGCGCGGATTTCTTCGCCGCGGTCTTCTTGGCGGGCGCCGCCTTCGCGGCACCGGTCGTACGGCCGGCCCGCGGCTTCGCGGTGCCCGCCGTGCCCTGGGAGCCCTTGCCGGACGTACGTGAGGCCATGGTGGTGAGGTTACCGGTGTGAACGGCCAGGGACACGTGTGCCCACCGCTTCACCCGTTCGTGTCGCCCGCGCTTCGGCGGGAAACTGACGTGCCCGCGCGGTCAGTTCGGCGAGGGAAGGGGCGGCGAACCGCACCCCGTCCCCGGCTCCAGCGCGTCGAGCGCCCGCCGCAGACCGGTGAGTTTGCGCTCCAGATGGGCGGCGGTGGCCACGGCGGAGGCGTCCGCCGAATCGTCGTCCAGCTGTTTGGAGAGCGCTTCGGCCTGTTCCTCAACTGCCGCGAGCCGCGCGGACAGTTCGGCCAGCAGCCCGGCCGGCTCCCTGACCTCGCCCGCCCCGGCCAGCTGGAGTCTGAGCAGCTCGGCCTGCTCCTTGAGCTGGCAGTTCTTCATGTACAGCTCGACGAAGACCGAGACCTTGGCGCGCAGCACCCAGGGGTCGAACGGCTTCGAGATGTAGTCCACCGCACCCGCCGCGTATCCCCGGAAGGTGTGATGCGGGCCATGGTTGATGGCCGTCAGGAAGATGATCGGGATATCGCGCGTACGCTCCCGCCGCTTGATGTGCGCGGCGGTCTCGAAACCGTCCATCCCCGGCATCTGGACATCCAGCAGAATGACCGCGAAGTCGTCCGTCAGCAGCGCTTTGAGCGCTTCCTCCCCTGACGATGCCCGCACCAGCGTCTGATCGAGCGCGGAGAGGATCGCCTCCAGCGCCAGCAGATTCTCCGGCCGGTCATCGACCAGGAGGATCTTGGCCTTCTGCACCATGGCCGCCCGCCCTCCTCGCCCCGGCATGGGGCGTCCCCTGCTCGCGGAGCTCGGCGAAACACCGGGCGCCGCCCCAGGGGACGGCTCCCTTACGCCGTCCGTCCTTGTGCCGGTCATGGTAGCCGCACCCCGCCTGTCGCCACACCCTGTCACCGTTATGTCACTGTGCTCGAAGCGGAAACGCGGCGCGGGACCAGAAGGTTCCCCGAATCGCGGTGCCTCACACGCCGTCGGGCATAGTCCGTCAGCACATCACCCTGATTCGTGCACCCACCGATCACTTGTCGCGCATCCATTGCTCCATTACCGACAGCAGATGATCGGGGTCGACCGGCTTGGTGACATAGTCGGACGCTCCGGAGTCAATGGCCTTCTCCCGGTCGCCCTTCATCGCCTTCGCGGTGAGCGCGATGATCGGCAGCCCGGCGAACTGCGGCATCCTGCGGATCGCCGTCGTCGTCGCGTAACCGTCCATCTCCGGCATCATGATGTCCATCAGAACGACCGTCACATCGTCGTGCTGCTCCAGGACTTCGATGCCCTCACGGCCGTTCTCCGCGTACAGCACCGACAGTCCGTGCTGCTCCAGCACGCTGGTGAGGGCGAAGACATTACGGATGTCGTCATCGACGATCAGCACCTTCTCGTTGTCGAACGAGAAGGTACGGCTCTCCCGCGGCGCCTCCTGACGGCCCGCGCCGGCCACACCCGACCCCCAGGACTCCAGCCCGCGCGACCCGCCCGACGGGCCGTCCGAGGTACCCGGAGCCCCGCCCTGGGGCTGATAGCCCTTCTCCACGGCGCCCGCGCTCTTGCGCCGGCGCCGGAACAGCGCGGTGGGACCGGGCAGTTCCGCGGGCGCGGACGACGCCGCCAGCGACCCCTGTGCCTGGCCCGCCGCCTCCGCCGCACCCTCGTCCGCCTGATGTCCCCGCGGGTGGAGGCCCACGGAGGTCAGCTGCTGCATCCCGGCGGGCGTCAGCTGCGGATAACCCTGCGGCGGCAGCTCGCTGGGGTGGAGCGGCAGATAGAGCGTGAAGGTCGAGCCCCGCCCCGGCTCGCTCGCGGCATGGATCTCACCGCCGAGCAGCCGGGCGATCTCCCGGCTGATGGACAGTCCGAGACCCGTACCGCCGTACTTCCGGCTGGTCGTACCGTCCGCCTGCTTGAACGCCTCGAAGATGACCCGCATCTTGCTCGCCGCGATCCCGATCCCGGTGTCGGTCACCGAGAACGCGATCAGATCGCCGTCCGCGTCCCGCAGCGAACCCGCTTCAAGCAGCTGTTCCCTGATGGCGTCCGGCACATCCGTACCGGCCGGCCGGATCACCAGCTCCACCGCCCCGCTGTCGGTGAACTTCACCGCGTTGGACAGCAGATTGCGCAGCACCTGGAGCAGCCGCTGCTCGTCCGTGTGCAGCGTCGCGGGCAGCTCGGGCGAGACCCGTACGGAGAAGTCGAGCCCCTTCTCCGCCGTGAGCGGCCGGAAGGTGGCCTCCACATAGTCGACGAGCTGGACGAGCGCGATACGGGTCGGGCTGACGTCCATCTTGCCCGCCTCGACCTTGGACAGATCGAGGATGTCGTTGATCAGCTGGAGCAGATCCGAACCCGCGCCATGGATCGTCTCCGCGAACTCCACCTGCTTCGGCGAGAGGTTCGACTCGGCATTGTCCGCGAGCAGCTTGGCGAGGATGAGCAGCGAGTTGAGCGGCGTGCGCAGCTCGTGCGACATGTTCGCCAGGAACTCCGACTTGTAGCGCATCGAGACGGCGAGCTGCTCGGCGCGCTCCTCAAGCACCTGCCTGGCCTCTTCGATCTCGGTGTTCTTCACCTCGATGTCGCGGTTCTGCTGTGCCAGCAGTTCGGCCTTCTCCTCCAGCTCCGCGTTGGACTCCTGAAGTGCCTTCTGCCGGTTCTCCAGCTCGGCGGAGCGCTCCCGCAGCTGCTCGGTCAGCTCCTGCGACTGCTTCAGCAAAACCTCCGTCTTGGAGTTGACGCTGATGGTGTTGACGCTCGTCGCGATCATCTCGGCGATCTGGTTGAGGAAGTCCCGCTGGATATGCGTGAACGGCTGGAACGACGCCAGCTCGATCACACCGAGGACCTTCCCCTCGAAGAGCACCGGCAGCACGATCACATGCGCGGGCGCGGCCTCCCCGAGCCCGGACGAGATCTTCAGATAGCCCGGCGGCACATTGACCTGGATGGTGCGCTTCTCCTCGGCGGCCGTCCCGATGAGCGTCTCGCCCGGCCGGAAGGACGTCGGCATCGACCCCGCCGAGTAGCCGTAACTGCCGCGCATGCAGAGCTCGTACGAGGCGTCCTTGCCGGTGTCCGTACCGACCTGCGGCACCGTACCGGTCTGCATCGCCAGGAAGAACGCGCCGTGCTGCGCCGAGACCACCGGGGTCAGCTCGCTCATGATCAGCGAGGCCACGTCGTCGAGATCGCGGCGGCCCTGCATCAGCCCGGAGATACGGGCGAGGTTGCCCTTGAGCCAGTCCTGTTCCTCATTGGCGAGGGTGGTGTCCCGCAGATTGGCGATCATCGTATTGATGTTGTCCTGGAGGACCTGGATCTCGCCCGCCGCGTCGACATCGATCTTGAGGTTGAGATCGCCGCGGGTCACCGCGGTGGCGACGGCGGCGATCGCCCGCACCTGGCGCGTCAGGTTTCCGGCCATCTCGTTCACCGATTCGGTGAGGTCGCGCCAGGTGCCGTCGACATCCCGTACCCGGGCCTGGCCGCCCAGCTGCCCGTCCGTACCCACCTCGCGGGCCACCCGGGTCACCTGATCGGCGAACGAGGAGAGCTGGTCGACCATCGTATTGATGGTGTTCTTCAACTCCAGGATCTCACCGCGGGCATCGATGTCGATCTTCTTGGTGAGATCGCCCTTGGCGATGGCGGTGGTGACCGTCGCGATCTGGCGCACCTGGCCGGTCAGATTGGACGCCATCGAGTTCACGGACTCGGTGAGGTCCTTCCACGTACCCGACACGCCCGGAACCCTGGCCTGGCCGCCCAGTTCGCCCTCGGTGCCCACCTCGCGTGCGACCCGGGTCACCTCGTCCGCGAAGGAGGACAGCGTCGTCACCATCGTGTTGACGGTGTCGGCGAGTTCGGCGACCTCGCCGCGCGCCTCGACCGTCACCTTCTTCGTCAGATCACCGTTGGCGACCGCGGAGGAGACCCGCGAGATATTGCGCACCTGACTGGTGAGGTTGTTGGCCATGGTGTTGACGTTGTCGCTGAGGTCCTTCCAGATTCCGGTGACACCCCGGACCCTGGCCTGACCGCCGAGGATGCCTTCCGTACCCACCTCACGGGCGACGCGTGTCACCTCGTCGGCGAAGTTCAGCAGCTGGTCCACCATCGTGTTGACGGTCGTGACCAGATCGAGGATCTCGCCCCTGGCATCGACGGTGATCTTCTTCGACAGATCGCCCTTGGCGACCGCCGTGGTGACCTCGGCGATATTGCGGACCTGCGACGTCAGGTTGTTCGCCATGAAGTTGACGGACTGGGTGAGGTCCTTCCAGGTGCCGGAGACGCCCTGGACCTCGGCCTGACCGCCGAGGATGCCCTCGGTGCCCACTTCCCGGGCCACCCTGGTGACCTGCTCGGCGAAGTTGGACAGCTGGTCCACCATGGTGTTGAGGGTGTTCTTCAGCTCCAGGATCTCGCCGCGCGCGTCCACGTCGATCTTCTGCGACAGGTCACCGCGCGCCACCGCCGTGGCGACGCCCGCGATATTCCTGACCTGCGCCGTGAGGTTCCCCGCCATGCCGTTCACGGAGTCGGTCAGATCCCGCCAGACTCCGGCGACGCCGGGCACCTGCGCCTGACCGCCCAGCCGCCCGTCCGTACCGACCTCACGCGCGACCCTGGTCACCTGGTCCGCGAAGGCCGAGAGCTGGTCGACCATGGTGTTGATCGTGTTCTTCAGCTCCAGGATCTCGCCCCGGGCGTCCACATCGATCTTCTGCGACAGATCGCCGCGCGCCACGGCCGTGGTCACCTGCGCGATCTGGCGCACCTGATCGGTGAGGTTCCCGGCCATGAAGTTGACGGAGTCGGTGAGTTCCTTCCACGTACCGCTGACGCCGTCCACCCGCGCCTGGCCGCCGAGCCGGCCCTCCGTACCCACGTCCCGCGCCATGACCGTGACCTGATCCGCGAACGAGGACAGCTGCGCCACCATCGTGTTGACGGTGTTCTTGAGCTCCAGCATCTCGCCGGCCACGTCGACCGTGACCTTCTGGGTCAGGTCGCCATTGGCGACCGCCGTGGTCACCTGCGCGATGTCCCGCACCTGGCCGGTCAGGTTACGGAAGGCCGTGTTCACCGAATCGGTGAGGTCCTTCCATGTCCCGGCCGCTCCCGGCACCTCGGCCTGGCCGCCGAGGCGGCCCTCGACGCCGACCTCCCGGGCGACCCGCGTGACCTCGGAACCGAACGACTTCAGCTGACCCACCATCGTGTTGACGGTGTTCTTGAGCTCCAGCATCTCGCCCGCGACATCGACGGTGACCTTCTGCGACAGGTCGCCGTTCGCGACCGCCGTCGTCACCTGCGCGATGTCCCGCACCTGAGAGGTCAGATTGCGGAAGACGCTGTTGACCGAGTCCGTGAGGTCCTTCCACGTCCCGGCCGCGCCGGGGACCTGCGCCTGGCCGCCGAGCAGCCCCTCGGCGCCGACCTCGCTCGCCACCCGGGTCACTTCGTCCGCGAAGGTACGGAGCGTCTCCGTCATCTGGTTGATCGTCTCGGCGAGCTGAGCCACCTCGCCGCGCGCGCTCACCGTGACCTTCTGCGACAGGTCGCCGTTGGCGACGGCCGTGGTGACCTCCGCGATGCCCCGCACCTGGTTGGTCAGGTTTCCGGCCATCGTGTTCACCGAATCGGTGAGGTCCTTCCACACCCCCGCCACCCCGGGCACGGTCGCCTGGCCGCCCAGCTCGCCTTCCGTACCCACTTCCCTGGCCACCCGCGTGACCTCGGAGGAGAAGGACGACAACTGGTCCACCATGGTGTTGACGGTGTTCTTCAGCTGGAGCATCTCGCCGGCCACATGAACCGTGACCTTGCGCGACAGATCACCCTTGGCGACCGCCGTCGTAACGAGAGCAATGTCACGTACCTGAGCGGTCAATCGGTACGCCATCGTGTTGACCGAATCCGTGAGGTCCTTCCAGGATCCGGACATACCTCGCACTTTGGCCTGGCCGCCGAGCTTGCCCTCGGTACCGACCTCCAGCGCCACCCGCGTCACCTCATCGGTGAACGCGGACAGCTGGTCGACCAGATTGTTGACCGTACGGGCCACCTTCAGGAACTCGCCGCGCAACGGCCGTTCCGCGCCTTCGGAGGAGTGCGAGCGCAGCTCCATACGCTGCTCCAGATCGCCCTCGGCGACCGCGGAGAGCACCCGGCCCACCTCGGAGACGGGCCGCGCCAGATCGCCCACCAGCGCGTTCGACGCGTCGATCGCGGCAGCCCAGGAGCCCTCACAGGCCCCGGTCTCCAGCCGCTCGGTGAGCTTTCCCTCACGCCCGACCATGCGCCGTACGCGGGCCAGCTCGCCCGTGAGGTGAAGATTACGGTCGGCGACCTCATTGAAGACGGCGGCGATCTCCGCCATCACATCGTCACCGGAGACGGTCAGGCGCTTGCGGAAATTGCCGTCCCGCATCGCCACCAAGGCCGTCAGCAGTCTGTTCAGCTCCGCCGCGTCCACCTCGATGGTCCCGTTGCCTCGGGACCGTCCGCCTTTCGCGCGCGTGCCATTGCCACGCGCCGCCGTGCCAGACTCCACCGTGTCCCTCCCGCAGGGGTTGACCGAACTGCCCGAGCTGTCTCCGCAAGCCTGCCCAGTGTTTCACCATGGCCGAACCAGGCCATAACAGTTCGGCAGCTTCGCATAGCGTCCCCGCCCCCGCAGGGTGGAAACAGCGGTGACCGGCATCCGCTCGGACAGCGAAGGTAAGTAACCTGGCATCCGGCTGTCCAACCGTCCCGGTCCGCCCGGCGGGGGCGATGTGGCGAAGGTACTACCACCGGGCATGTGGAGGGGCGGGGCCGATCATGGCGGAGCCGGGCGTCGAAACGCGTACGAGGAGTTCTGTGATCACCGCGCGGGCGGCTGCCAGCTTCGACCCTGTCGGGCGGTCCGTGGCGACTGCCCGCGCCTTCGTACGTGACACGCTCCAGGGGTGGGGCTACTCCGATATCGTCGATGACGCCGTCGTCCTCACCAGTGAACTCGTCACCAATGCGGTGATCCATGCCGGCACCTCCGCCGATGTGCTCTGCCTCCGTACGGAGGACGGCGTCCGGGTCGAAGTGGCCGACCGCTACCCGGAGCGCGAGGTCCCCATCCAGGGCACCGGCCAGTCGTTCGGCAGCCCGGACCGGGAGAACGGCCGGGGCCTGCTGCTCTGCGCCGCCCTCGCCTCACGCTGGGGCGTCGAGTACACCCCGACGTACAAGCAGGTCTGGTTCCAGCTCGACCTGCCACAGCGCCAGGTGGGCACCCGCTCGGCCGGCCCCATCCTGGCCACCAGCCTGCTCCCCGTCGCCGACGAACGCGTACGGGTGGCCGTCGTCCAGATCGACCGCGGCGGCACCGTCGTCAACTGGAACGTGGACGCGGAGCACCTGTTCGGGTACTCCGCCGAGCAGGTCACCGGCAAACCCCTCACCGACATCGCCGCCTGGCCGCACACCCCCGGAATCGGCACGGGCATCGTCGAGGCATTCCAACTCTCCCGCTGGGAGGGCAGTTACGGCATCCGCGGCGCCGACGGCCGGGTCATCCCGGTGTACGCCTCCCACCTGCGGGTGCGCGACACCCACGGCGAGCCGTCCACAGTCTGTCTCTTGGTACGCGACGACGAACGCGCCGTCATCCAGACCCCGTTGCGCACCCCCGTGACCGACACGGGCGCCGAGAGCCGGAGCACGGACCCCTTCGAGGTCTTCATCGGCTCCCCCGCCCCCGACGATCTCGACGGACTCCTCCAGCGCACGGTGGAACGCGCCCGGGACATGCTCGACGGCGACTCGGCGTTCCTCCTCCTCGCCACGGACGACGAGACGGAGTTGGAGGTACGGGCCTCCACCGGCCTCCCCTCCGCCCGCCAGCGCTTCGCCCGCGTCCCCGTGGAGGCCGGTACGGGCCGCTACGGCTCCGCCCGCATGCCCGCCGTCCACGACGACCTCACGGCGGTCCCCGGGGCCGTCCCGCTGCTCAACGACACGGGCATGCGCTCCGTCGTGACCGTCCCGCTCAAGGTCGAGGGCCGACTCACCGGCTCCCTGGGCGTCGCCGCCGAGGGAGCGGCCCGCTACTCCAACGAGGAGGCGCTGCGCCTCCAGTTCGCCGCGGACCGTATCGCCCTGGCCGTCGAATCGGCCCGTCTCGGCGAACTCGAACGTCTGCGCCGCGGTTCACTCTCCTTCCTCGTCGAGGCCTCCGATCTGCTCGCCGGCACACTGGACCGCGATCAAACGCTCGCTCTGATGGCGCAGATGACCGTCCCCACCCTGGCCACCTGGTGCGCCGTCTACACGATCGCCGACCAGTCGTCGGACCCGTACCTCTCCTATGTGCTGCACGAGGACGAGGACCGCATCGACGGGCTCAAGGCCCTGCTCTCCAAGATCGATCCACCGGATCCGGTGCCCACGCCGGGCGCCCGTATCTGGACCGCCCCGGCGGACGCGGCCCATCAGGCCGCCCTGCGCACCTCCATGCGGGAGTTGGGACGGAATTCGAGCCCGGTCTCCTCCGGCATCGGCACGACACTGGCGACAGCGGCGGCGGTCGGCGGCGAGACCGTCGTGCTGCCGCTGGTCGCCCGTAACCGCGTCATCGGCATGCTGACCCTCGGCAAGCCCTCGGAGGACCACTTCCGCCAGGAGATCCTGGAACTCGCCGAAGACCTCTCGCGCCGAGCGGCGCTCGCCCTCGACAACGCCCGTCTCTACTCGGAGCGTACGGCCATCAGCCAGGCCCTCCAGCGCAGCCTGCTGCCGCCGGGGCTGCCCCAGGTCCCCGGGGTCGAGGTGGAGGTCATCTACCGCGCGGCGGGCGAGGGCAACGAGGTGGGCGGCGACTTCTACGACCTGTTCCCGATCCGGGACGGCGCCTATGGCTTCGCCATCGGGGACGTCTGCGGTACGGGCCCGGAAGCCGCGGCCGTCACCGGCCTGGCCCGACACGCCCTGCGTCTGCTCGCCCGTGAGGGCTTCCGTGGCCCGGCGGTCCTTGAGCGGCTGAACGCGGCGATCCTCGACGAGGGCGCCCGCAGCCGCTTCCTCACCCTGCTGTACGGCGAGTTGTGGCCCCAGGAGGACGGCAGCGCCGTCCTCAAGGTGGTGTGCGCCGGCCATCCGCTCCCCTTGCGCCTGCGCCAGGACGGCACGGTCGAACCGGCCGCGGAACCGCAGCCGCTGCTCGGCGTCATGGAGGACCTGGAGCTGTACGAGCAGATGGTCACCCTGAACCCCGGAGACGTCCTCCTGTGCGTCACCGACGGCGTCACGGAGCGCAGGGAAGGCACGCGCATGCTGGGCGACGACGGCCTGGCCGACGTGCTGACGACCTGTACGGGTCTGACGGCCGGCGCGGTCGCCTCCCGTGTCCTGCGCGCGGTGGAGCGCTTCGCCGCCGAGCCGGCCTCCGACGACATGGCCATCCTCGCGATGCGCGTCCCGGAGCCTCACACCGGCTGAATACATACGCGAAAGGCCCCCGCCGAATGGCGGGGGCCTTTCTTTTACTTGAGCCCCAATACGGAATCGAACCGTAGACCTTCTCCTTACCATGGAGACGCTCTACCGACTGAGCTATTGGGGCGCAGCAACGAGATAAAGCATACACGATGACCAGAGGTGCACAGCGCCATCCCGAGGTGAACGAAGGGAAGACGGAAGGAGAACGCAGAAATGCCCTGCACCAGAAGGTGCAGGGCATTCCCACAACAATTGTTCGGCAGCGTCCTACTCTCCCACAGGGTCCCCCCTGCAGTAC
>NZ_JBIWLW010000025.1:0-139819 GCF_044766385.1 Streptomyces sp. NPDC102274
TGCCCAGCGGCAGCAACGGCTCAAGCCGGGCCCACTGGTCGTTCGTCAGATCTCCACGTCCCACAAAACACGATCATGAACGAACAAGATCCACTGTTGCAACAGGCCCTAGACGTGTCGCTCGCCGTTCTGCGCGACACCGCCCAGTCCCTGCGTCACTCCGGGCTGCTCACCGCCAACCGCATCATCGACTCGATGCGCTCCGGCGGCATCGCCGACGTACTTCCGCACGGAACAATCGGCAGGCCGATCAACGGCTACCGGGTCACCGGCATGAAGAACCCGGAGAAGGACGCCAAGCTCTCCACACAGCACATGGCCGGCGACCCGCACACCTACGTGTCGGAACTCGGCGGACTCGTCTCACTGATCACCGCCGGCGTGGAGCGGCCCATCTTCGGGCTCTCCGCCACGGCCTACTTCCCCCAGGCGGTCAAAGAGCACGTCCACGCCCCCGTGATGTGGTGGATGACCGACGCCCAGGAAGAATCCATCCTGGTCGAGTCCTCGGCCGTCACCTACGGCAACGGCCACCGCAAGGCCGGAGAACGCATCCCGATCGCCGGCCAGTTTCCCTCCGACAAGCCCGAAGCCCTGCGCGAAATCGGTGAACGCCTTTACGAGACAAAGCTGTCGAGGAAACTCACGCGCCTGGCCAAATCGGAATCGACCCGCACCCGCGCCCGCGTGATCCTCACCGCCAACAGCTACGAACAGTGCGGCCACATCGCCACTGGCATCGCCAAGGCGAAAGGACTCTCCCACCGAGTGTGCGTCCTCGTCCGGGAAGAAGACCGCCTCAGCAACGTCCGCTACCTTCCCGACCCGTCACTGGTCCGCCGTATCACTGTCGAGGAGGTCGAGGAATTCCCCCAATTCGGCGACATTCTGATCGCTCCCCTGGCTAACATCGCCAGAGGACTCAACATCGTCGTCAATCTCCGCTCAGCCATCCACTCCATCTACCTGTGCGTGAGGCCCCCGCTGATCATCGACGATCCCACCTGGATGTACGGCAGTGTCAACGCCGCAGGCATCAACTCGTTGCCCGTATCTGGTGTGTCGGATCCCGTCCAGGCTCTGCAGACGGCTCGCACCGCAGCACGCGACCACCTGGCCACCATTCTGCGCTCCTCCCCGCAGCTTTCGACCATGGACCTCGTCCTCCAGGAACAGATGGTCGCCGGAATGCTGGTGTCCCTCATCCAGCTCGCCGGCCGAGCACGGCGCGGCGGTACCAACATGGAACTGCACTTCGTGGACTACGCCTTCCACGATGAGACATGGAGCTCCGACCTGGCCAGCATCATCGAACGCATGGCCTCCCGGTGGCTGCCGGAAGAACGCCGGCAGATGGCCGAACTGTACGGCGAAGCGGTCAACGCGTTCCTGACCTATGCAGGCGTCGACCTCGCCCTCTCCGCATAGCCCAACGCTTCTTCCCGAAAGAGATCACAGCATTGAGTGACACCACCGCGACTCTCCCGAGCACCCTCACCCTGCGCTGCACCCCCGAACTCGTCAAGGGCCAGAAGGTGTACGTACGGATCTTCCCGCGCAGCGTGCGGGATGAATGGGAGAAGCTGAAAAGCAACGGAGACGACGAGCAGAAAAGCCAGCAGCATCCGGACGAGAAGAAGAACCTGCCGTACTCAACCGCCCTGACCTACGGCCAAGTCCGTGATGGTCTCACCGCCGCCTGCGAGGGTCACCGCCAGATCGACGGCGACCCGGCCGGGATCGTGGCCGGTCCCACGCGGCCGCAGCGGACCCAGCACGGTGGAGTACGCACTCGTCAGCCCGGTTGCATCGGCGAGATCGGCCAGTAGACGTCCTCCGGCATGCCCGACCACCCCCGTTCCGTCAGCGGAGACATGAACCCGGGGACGCGAACCGATAGCCTTCACGCAGAAAGTGCCTTCCACTTGGACCGATAGAACCCCTCGACAAGGTTCATCGTCCCAGTTCAGAAGGCACTTTCGCGTTACCAGCCACCAATCGACGCCGACCCAACCGAAACGGCGAGGTTAGGGGCGGGGACGCAGCAATGCGTCCCCGCTACCCGACGCTTCAATATCCGCCGTTACCACAACGGCAAGCTCCTCATAAAGCCCAGCAACACCGCCGTCAAGCGGATTCGGAAGCGGCTCGCCGACGAGATGCGTATCCTTCGCGGTGTAAACTCTGCGGCGGTCACGAGGTGAGCGTGGTGCATGAGGCACCCTCGCCACCGACATCCCGGTCTACTTCCGCAAACCCGCCAGCCCCTGGCAGCGCGGCTCCAACGAAAACATCAACGGCCTGCTGCGGCAGTACTTCCCCAAGGGCACCAGCCTCGCCGTCTACACCCGCGAGCACCTGAACGCCGTCGCCGCCGAACTCAACAGCCGCCCACGCAAAACGCTCGGCTGGGAAACCCCAGCCGAGCGCCTCGCTAAGCTCCTGACCACAGCCAGTTGATCACTTGTGTTGCAACGACCCCTGGAATTCGCCCTTCCGGCGGGGCTTCGTCGTCTCACGCGCTCTCACACAGGTCTCACCAACTGCGCGGACTCCCCGGACTGTGAGGCCCTGACCCGGCACTACGCACCTGCCATGGATCGACCGGACGCCCCTGGACCGTAGTTACGACCTGCGCCAAGTCGGACCGACGCCGCATCACTACAAAACGCCCCTGATTCGTCCGCCCAGAGGGCACATCCAGGGCACACGCACCTGGAAAACGCTGCGAAGCAGCGAGAACATTTGAGGGGCTTTTCTGCAGGTCAGCACAGATCAGCGTGCGTCCCCGCAGGTCAGAGCCGCGCAGCAGGACTTGACTCTCAATCGCACGCGCTCAACCTACTGTGCGGGCGACGAATTCCGGGAGCCCCCCTTGACAGCCCCCGAGCCACCCAGGCAGTCTTCCATCAAGCAGAAGATAACTTCCGCGATACGGAAGGAGCGCCTGACTCCTCATGGCCCCTCTCTTCACGAACGGGCGCGGCACCGAGCAGCGCTTCGATGTGAACCTGTCCATCCTCTTCACCGAGCTCCCGCTGCTGGAGCGCCCCGCCGCCGCGGCGGCGGCCGGCTTCGGCGCGGTGGAGCTCTGGTGGCCCTGGACCGACACCCCCACCCCGCCGCAGGCCGAGCTCGACGCCCTGGGGAAGGCGCTCGACGACGCGGGCACGCAGCTGGTGGGGCTGAACTTCTACGCCGGACAGCTGCCCGGACCGGACCGCGGGGCGCTCTCGGTGCCCGGTGAGGAGTCCGACCGGTTCGTCGCCAATATCGAGGTCGCGGCCGACTTCGCCGCTGCCACCGGGTGCAAGGCTCTCAACGCGCTGTACGGCAACCGCGTCGAGGGCGTCGACCCGCGGGCACAGGACGAGCTGGCCCTGGAGAACCTCGTACGGGCGGCCCGCGCGGCCGACCGGGTCGGGGCGACCCTGCTGATCGAGGCCCTCAACAAGCCGGAGTCCCCTCTCTATCCGCTGGTGAGCGCCCCCTCCGCGGTCGAGGTCGTGGACAAGGTCAACGCGGCCACCGGTCTCGGCAACGCCGCGTTCCTGCTCGATCTCTACCACCTGTCGATGAACGGCGAGGACCTGAACGAGGTCATCGACCGGTACGCCGACAGGACCGGCCACGTACAGATCGCGGACAACCCGGGCCGTGGCGCGCCGGGCACCGGATCGCTGCCGCTCGGGGACCTCCTCGACCGGCTGCGGAAGGCCGGGTACACCGGCTGGGTCGGCCTGGAGTACAAGCCGGGCGACCGGCCGAGCGCCGAGTCCTTCGGCTGGCTCGCCGCGGGGGCCTGACCGGCTCGCCAGGGCCCGGGTCCCCGACCGCAGGCCCGCCAACTGACCGTATTCACGCGCGTGTTGTGATGTGCGCGGGTATCGAAAGAGGCACCCTGATGAGTAATCTCCCCACGATCGCGTGGATCGGTCTCGGCATCATGGGCTCCCCCATGTCCGAGAATCTGATCAAGGCCGGCTACTCCGTGACCGGCTTCACGCTGGAGCGGGAAAAGCTGGACCGGCTGGCCGCGGCCGGTGGTACGGCCGCGGGCTCGATCGCCGAGGCGGTACGGGACGCCGATGTGATCGTCACGATGGTGCCCGCCTCCCCGCAGGTCGAGGCCATCGCGTACGGAGAGGACGGCATCCTCGCGAACGCCCGGTCCGGCGCGCTGCTGATCGACATGTCGTCCATCACCCCGCAGACATCGGTGGATCTGGCGAAGAACGCGGCCGAGAAGGGCATCCGCGTCCTGGACGCCCCGGTCTCCGGCGGCGAGGCGGGCGCCATCGAGGCGGTCCTCTCCATCATGGTCGGCGGCGAACAGGCCGACTTCGACGAGGCGAAGCCGCTGCTGGACGCGCTCGGCAAGACCATCGTGCGGTGCGGGCCGCACGGCTCGGGCCAGACGGTGAAGGCCGCCAACCAGCTGATCGTGGCCGTGAACATCCAGGCGTGCGCCGAGGCCGTGGTCTTCCTGGAGAAGTCCGGCGTGGATCTCACCGCCGCGCTGGACGTCCTCAACGGCGGGCTGGCCGGGTCGACCGTGCTGACCCGTAAGAAGGACAACTTCCTCAACCGCGACTTCAAGCCCGGCTTCCGGATCGATCTGCACCACAAGGACATGGGCATCGTTACCGACGCCGCCCGCAATGTGGGCGCCGCCCTCCCCGTGGGCGCCGTCGTGGCCCAGCTCGTCGCCTCCCTGCGGGCGCAGGGCGACGGCGGGCTCGACCACTCCGCTCTGCTGCGCGCGGTCGAGCGCCTGTCGGGCACCGAGGTCTGAGCCCGGCCGGCCGGCTCCCCTGATCTCCGGGCAGCGGTGGCGCTGACACCTGTCCTGTCGCGCCCAGGCGTCGCCGCCGCCCGGAACCCACCCCGCCCCCTCGGAGCCACAATCTCCACTTTCAACAAACTGTCGATGTCACGTTCGGTGTGAATTTACGCTCCTGAAACCGTCAGCGGCCCCCGCGCCCGCGCGGAAGGTCACCGCTCCGAAGCGGGCGCTGACGGCGCGGCGCGCCTCCAGGACGCGGTCCGCGCGTCGCGCGCGGACTGAGCGGCGTACCGAACGACCGGCTGGACAATCGAGCCACGCACGGGAGATGACGGGAGGTCAGCTCCCGTGCGTCGTCCCGTACCGTCGGCCCCGTATGAGGGGTTGCCGACGGTGCGGGCAGCGAAAGGACCGCGGCGGCGAGCGAGCCAGTGCGGTGGTGAGGGGAACGGCGGTTCTTCCCGGCCTGAGGGAAGGACCGTGCGTCTCCCGTCGCCGCCGCCGCGGTCCCGACGACTCATGCCTCCCCCAACCCCCCGCGCACAGCGTGGAGTACGGATATTTCCCGTACTCCACGCTCTTTCGCGTGCCCGGTACCGGGCGGACACTGAGGCTGTGAACTCATTGCGGCGGAAGGCCGCTCTCGTGCTCGCCGTGTCGGGGATCGGAGCATTCGTCGTCGGGGTCGGCTCCGCCGTTTCCGGTGCGGGGCCTTCCGGACTGGTCTGGCTCGGCGCCCTCGGGGGCGTGCTCATGATGGTGATGGGCGGAGTCACCTCGCACGCGGCACCGGCGGGCGCCGAGGAGAGCGGCCACAGCTGGTGGGCCGACGGCTCATCGGGGTCGCACTCCTCGGGCACGAAGGAGCCGGAGCCGAAGGAAAAGTCCGGGACGGAGTCCGGCGGATGCGGGGGCGACGGCGGTGGGGGCTGTGGCGGTGGCTGCGGCGGATGCGGGGGCTGCGGCGGGTGAGCGTACCGGCCCTGGGGAGTGTCCTCAAAGCCCTTGGGAGGGCGGCGGACGCGGCAGAGGGCCCCGCACCGGATCGCTCCGGTGCGGGGCCCTCGCTGCCGCCCGGTCGGGGTCAGGTCAGCGGCAGGATCTCCGTGGGCGCGTGCCACGGCTCGGTGGCGAGGTCCTCGAACTCGTTCACGCTCGCGATGTCGCTGCCGCTCATCGCGATATTGGTGACGCGTTCGAGGATCGCCTCGACGATCACGGGGACCCGGAACTCGGCGGCCAGCTTCTTGGCCTGCTCGAAGGCCGGCAGCAGCTGGTCGGGCTCGGTGACCCGGATCGCCTTGCAGCCCAGGCCCTCGGCGACCTTCACATGGTCGACGCCGTAGACACCCAGCTCCGGCGAGTTGAGGTTCTCGAACTCCAGATTGACCTGGAAGTCGATGTCGAAGTTGCGCTGCGCCTGACGGATCAGGCCCAGATACGAGTTGTTCACCAGCACATGCACATACGGGATGCGGTGCTGCGCGCCGACCGCCAGCTCTTCGAGCATGAACTGGAAGTCGTAGTCGCCGGAGAGCCCGACGACCGTGGCGTCGGGGTCGGCGGTGGCCACCCCCAGCGCGGCGGGGATGGTCCAGCCGAGCGGGCCGGCCTGGCCGCAGTTGATCCAGTGGCGCGGCTTGTAGACATGCAGCATCTGCGCGCCGGCGATCTGGGAGAGGCCGATGGTGGTGACGTACCGGGTCTCGGGACCGAAGGCGCGGTTCATCTCCTCGTACACGCGCTGCGGTTTGAGCGGCACGTTGTCGAAGTGGGTACGCCGGTGCAGCGTGGCCTTGCGTTCCCGCGCGGAGGCGGCCCACGCGGCGCGGTCGGGCAGTTCGCCCGCGGCCTTCAGCTCCTTCGCCACCTCGACGAAGAGTGTGAGGGCGGCCTTGGCGTCCGAGGCGATGCCATAGTCCGGGGCGAAGATCTTGCCGATCTGGGTGGGCTCGATGTCGACATGGACGAAGGTGCGTCCGCGCGTATAGACATCGAGCTTGCCGGTGTGGCGGTTGGCCCAGCGGTTGCCGATGCCGAGGACGAAGTCGGACTCCAGGAACGTGGCGTTGCCGTAGCGGTGCGAGGTCTGGAGCCCCACCATGCCGGCGTTCAGGTCGTGGTCGTCGGCGATGATGCCCCAGCCCATCAGGGTCGGCACGACCGGCGTGCCGGTGAGTTCGGCGAACTCGACCAGCAGGTCGGAGGCGTCGGCGTTGATGACACCGCCTCCGGCGACGATCAGCGGGCGCTCGGACGCGTTCAGCATCCTGACGGCCTTCTCGACCTGCGCGCGCGAGGCGGCCGGCCGATAGACCGGCAGCGGCTCGTAGGTCTCCGGGTCGAACTCGATCTCGGTGAGCTGGACATCGAGCGGCAGATCGATGAGGACCGGCCCGGGGCGTCCCGAGCGCATGAGGTGGAACGCCTGCTGGAAGACGCCGGGGACCTGCGCGGCCTCCAGGACGGTCGTCGCGGCCTTGGTGACCGGCCGCGCGATCGAGGCGATGTCGACGGCCTGGAAGTCCTCCTTGTGGATCACCGCGGTCGGCGCCTGGCCGGTGATGCAGAGGATCGGGATGGAGTCGCCGATCGCGGAGTACAGACCGGTGATCATGTCGGTGCCCGCGGGCCCGGACGTACCGACGCAGACACCGATGTTGCCCGGGTGCGTACGGGTGTAGCCCTCGGCCATGTGCGAGGCGCCCTCGACATGGCGGGCGAGCGTGTGATGAACCCCGCCCGCGGCCTTGAGGGCGGCATAGAAGGGGTTGATCGCGGCGCCCGGCACACCGAACGCGTTGCTGACGCCTTCGCGCTTGAGGATCTCAACTGCCGCTCGGGCGGCGGTCATTCGAGGCATGAAGTGCTCCTGCTTCGGCCGGCGGATCAGGGCTCTGTCGCGCCACCTGAGAGCACTAATTCCGTGATGCGGAAGTTTTGTTCTGCTATACGGAATCAATTTAAGGTCCTCGCGATGTGACGTCAAGGGATAGCCGAAGACCCTCCCCCACGGCCCGCCCTTGGTGGACGATGAACGGGGAGGTCGAGATGGGAGAGGGCGTTTCGGTGTGCTGCCCGTCGTGCGGCAGCCGCCATACGTTGACGGCGTCGGTCTATCCGTGCGCGTGCGGGGCTCCGGTGGCACCGACGCTGCTCGGGAACGCTTCTGTGGAGGCGGTCACCCGGCGTGCCTGGGCGGACGAGTGGGTGACGGTCCGCTGTACGGCCTGCGCGCGCGAGGACCAGTGGCCGCGGCCGGAGCTGGGCTGCCCGTGCGGAGCGATGCTGCGGATCGCGGTGGAGGCGGTGACGCCCGAGCCCGAGCGGCCCGCGTCGGATCGGCCCGCCCCCGAGCGGCCCACGCGTGTCCCGCTGCTCCGCACCGAAGCCGCGCCGCGCCCGGGGTTCCGCCCGGTGACGATCCGTACGGCCCATGACGCGGTGACGACGGCCGCGCTCTATCTGCGCTGGCTCGGCTTCAAGAGTGTCGTCGAGTCCGGGGAGCCGCCGTCGCCCGGTATCAGCACGCCCGGCACCGGTCTGCGCGGACCCGATGTGGTCGCCCAGGTCGACCCGACCACCAGCCCGGCGTCCCTGCGCTCCGTCGAGTGCCTCTGGCTCAACGGTATGAACGCGTCGGTGACGAGCGTCTACTTCTCCCTGGCGGGGTACGCGGACGACGCCCGTGCCCGCGCGGACGTTCTCGGGGTCCCGCTCTTCGTCCTGGATCTCACGGGTGCGCCGCAGCCCGTCAATGGCCCGGCGGACGAACTGGTCTCGTCCGGCGCGTCCTGACGACGTACCGAGCGGGCGCTCGGACATACCGCGCGGGCACGCCGACGTACCGCGCGGGCGCTGCGACGTACCGCGCGGGCACGCCGAAGCCGGTCAGGTCCCCGAAGGCCCCGAGAACCGCTCGCGCAGCTCGATCTTCCGCACCTTCCCGCTCACCGTCATCGGGAACTCGGCCACGATCTCCACCCGGCGCGGGATCTTGTAGTGCGCGAGCCGTTCCCGGCAGTACGACACGATGTCCGCCAACGTCGGCGGATCGGCCGGGTCGCGCGGGATCAGACAGGCCAGGATCTCCTCCCCGTACTTCTCGTCGGGGACACCGACCACCTGCACGTCCGCGACCTTCGGGTGGCCGTACAGGAACTCCTCGATCTCCCGGGGAGAGACGTTCTCACCGCCCCTGATGATCATGTCCTTGATCCGGCCGACGATCTGGGCGTAGCCGTCCTCCCGGATCACCGCCAGATCGCCGGTGTGCATCCACCGGCCCGCGTCGATGACCTCGGCCGTACGCTCGGGCTCGTTCCAGTAGCCGAGCATCACGCTGTAGCCCCGCGTGCAGAGCTCGCCCGCCGTGCCGCGCGGCAGTGTCACCCCGCTGACCGGGTCGATCACCTTGACCTCGATATGCGGCAGGGCCCGGCCGACCGTGCCCGTACGGCGTTCCAGATCGTCGTCGCGCCGGGTCTGGGTGGAGACCGGTGAGGTCTCGGTCATGCCGTAACAGATGGAGACCTCGGCCATGTTCATCTCGGCGACGACCCGCTTCATCACCTCCACCGGGCAGGGCGAGCCCGCCATGATGCCGGTGCGCAGCGAGGAGAGATCGTACGAGACGAAGTCGGGAAGGTTCAGCTCCGCGATGAACATCGTCGGCACGCCGTACAGCGAGGTGCAGCGCTCCCGCTCGACGGCGCGCAGTGTCGCCCCGGCCTCGAACGACGGCGCCGGGATGACCACGCACGCGCCGTGGGAGGTGGCGCCGAGGTTGCCCATGACCATGCCGAAACAGTGGTAGAAGGGCACCGGCAGACAGACGCGGTCCTGTTCCGTGTAGCCGACCGTCTCGCCCACGAAATAGCCGTTGTTGAGGATGTTGTGGTGGGAGAGGGTGGCGCCCTTGGGAAAGCCGGTGGTGCCCGAGGTGTACTGGATGTTGACCGGGTCGTCGCAGGAGAGCGCGGCCTCGCGCGCGGCGAGCTGATTCACCGTCACCTCACCTGCGGTGGCGATCAGTTCGTCCCAGCTCGGGTCACCGATGTAGTGCACGGAGCGCAGCTCGGGGCAGCGCGCGCGGACCTCCTCGACGAGGGCGCGGTAGTCGCTGGACCGGTGGGCGAGGGAGGCGACGAGTACGGAGACCCCGGACTGGCGGAGCACGAACTCCACCTCGTGCGCGCGATAGGCCGGGTTGATGTTCACCATGATCGCGCCGATCCGGGCGGTGGCGTACTGCACGAGCAGCCACTCGGGGCAGTTGACCGCCAAGATCCCGACCCGGTCGCCCTTCGCCACACCGCGCCCGAGCAGCGCCCGCGCCAGTTCGCCGACCGCCGCGCCGAACTCCGCGTAGGTCCAGCGCCGCCCGGAAGGGACGTCGACCAGCGCCTCCCGGTCGGGGAAGGCGGCGATCGCCCGGTCGAGGTTGGCACCGATCGTGTCACCGAGCAGCGGGGTCGTCCCGACGCCGTGTGTGTACGAGTTCACCGTCGCGGTGGTCCCCGTCGTCATCGCAGATCCCCCTCGTCGTACTCGGCGCCGGACCCCTGTGCCGTACGCTCCCGCAGTTCGATCCGGCGGATTTTCCCGGACACGGTCTTGGGCAGCTCGGCGAACTCCAGCCGGCGCACGCGCTTGTACGGCGCGAGGACCGCCCGTGAGTGCGCGAAGATGACCTTCGCGGTGTCGGGGCCCGGCTCCCAGCCCTCGGCGAGGACGACATACGCCTTCGGCACGGCGAGCCGCGTCGGATGGGGCGCGGGGACGACCGCGGCCTCGGCGACGGCCTCGTGCTCCAGCAGCGCGCTCTCCAGCTCGAACGGCGAGATCTTGTAATCGCTCGCCTTGAAGACGTCGTCGCTGCGGCCGATGTAGGTGATGTAGCCGTCCGCGTCGCGCGCGCCGATGTCACCGGTCCGGTAGTAGCCGCCGGCCATCGCCTCCGCCGTACGGTCGGGGTCGCCGTGGTAGCCCGTCATCAGACCGACCGGACGGGTGGAGAGATCGAGCGCGATCTCGCCCTCCCGCGCGCCGGGCGCGCCGCTGACCGGGTCGAGCAGTTCGACCTTGAAGCCGGGCGTCGGCCGTCCCATGGACCCGGACTTGAGCGGCTGGCCCGGCGAATTGGCGACCTGCACGGCCGTCTCGGTCTGGCCGAAGCCGTCCCTGATCGTCACGCCCCACGCGCGCCGGACCGTCTCGATGACCTCCGGGTTGAGCGGCTCGCCCGCCGCGACTGCCTCGCGCGGCGGCGTACGCAGCTGGGTCAGATCGGCCTGGATCAGCATCCGCCAGACCGTGGGCGGGGCGCAGAAGCTGGTGACGCCCGCCCCGTCCATCTCCGCCATCAGCCTCGCGGGGTCGAAGCGCGTGTAGTTGTGGAGGAAGACGGTCGCCTCGGCGTTCCAGGGGGCGAAGAGGTTCGACCAGGCGTGCTTGGCCCAGCCGGGTGAGGCGATGTTCAGATGGACATCGCCCGGCTTGAGCCCGATCCAGTACATCGTCGCGAGATGGCCGATCGGATACGAGACATGCGTGTGCTCGACCAGTTTGGGACGGGCGGTCGTGCCGGAGGTGAAGTACAGCATCAGCGGATCGTCCGCGTGGGTGGCGCCGTCCGGCTCGAAGACGGCGGACCGGTCGTACGCGTCCTCGTACGGGGACCAGACCTCCGGGGCGCCCCCCTGGCCGGCGCCCACCACGATCCTTGTGAAGCGGCCCGGGATCGCGTCGAACTTCCCGGTGTCCTCGGCGCGGACGATCACATGCGCGGCCCGGCCGCGCTCGACACGGTCGCGCAGATCGGCGGGGCCGAGAAGCGGGGTGGCGGGGATGACGACGGCCCGCAGCTTCATCGCGGCGAGCGCGGTCTCCCACAGTTCGACCTGGTTGCCGAGCATGACGACGACGCGGTCCTCGGCCCGTACGCCCTGCTCACGCAGCCAGTTGGCGGCGCGGTTGGAGCGGGCGGACATCTCCGCGAAGGTGACGCGGACCTGGCGGCCGTCCTCCTCGACGATATGCAGGGCGACACGGTCGTTGCCCCGCCCGTCCGCGCCCTCGGCGATCCGGTCGAACCAGTCCAGGGCCCAGTTGAAGCGTTCGGGACGCGGCCAGTCGAAGCCCGCGTACGCCGTCGCGTAATCCTCCCGGTGCGCCAGGAGGAAGTCCCGGGCCGCCCGGAACCGCTCGGTCGGATCGGCCGGACGGTCGGCCGCCCTCGGCTTCCTAGCCGTCATGTGTCCTCCTCATTGCCGGACCACTCTCTGACATCGTGTAATCAGTGACATGGGTCTCACCACCCCCGGATGGGGGTGGGGGGCGGTGGCGACGGGAGGAAGAGGCGTGGCCGAACCGGTCGAGGCGGTGGAGATGCGGGCCGCGCTGCTGCGGCTGCGCAGGACGACCGGGCTGCCGGTGGCGTTCGGCGGGCTGACGCACGAGGCGGGACGGCTGAACATCGCCGAGCTGAACGGCGCGTTCACGGGCGCGCTACGCGGCCTGGCGATCTCCGCCGGCAACGGTCTGGGCGGCAAGTCCATCGCGCTGTCGCGGCCGTGCGCGGTGACCGACTACCGCGTGGCGCGGCACATCAGCCACGAGTACGACGCGGCGGTGGCGGCGGAGGGCCTGCGCTCGGTGCTCGCGGTGCCGGTGGTCGTACGGCGCAGCGTGCGCGGGGTGCTGTACGGAGCCCTGCGCAGCGCCCAGCCGATCGGCGAGCGCACCTTCGACGCGGCGGTCGCCGCCGCGCGGGACGTGGAGCAGGCGCTGGTCGTACGGGACGAGGTACGGCGGCTGCTCGATGTCAGCCGCGAGCCCACGCCCGGCCCCGCGGCCTGGGAGGAGGTCCGCGCGGCGCACAGCGATCTGCGGGCGCTGGCGCCCCGTGTCGTCGACGCGGAGCTGCGCGCGGAACTGCTCAGCGTCTGCGGGCGCCTGGCCGGCGCGTCGGACCCGATGGACGCGTCCGCCCCGGCGGGCACCGCGCCGCGCCGGACCCCGGTCACGCTGGCGCCGCGCGAGGTGGACGTGCTGACCTGCGTCGCGTCGGGGTCGACCAACGCGGCGGCGGCCGAACTGCTCGGTCTGCGGCCGGAGACGGTGAAGGGGTATCTGCGCTCGGCGATGCGCAAGCTGGGGACACACACCCGGCTGGAGGCGGTGGTCGCGGCGCGCCGGGCGGGTCTGCTGCCCTGACCTGGCCCGGCCGCGCGATGGCCGGGGCCCGCGCGGTGACGGGCCGAGCGGACTGAGTGGGTTCGAGCCGGTCCGAGCGGGTCGGACGAGCACCGGCAGGTCAGAGCGGGCACGAGCGGGTCCGTCCGGGTCGGCGCGGTGCCAGGATCGCGTCAAAATGAGGTCTCCCCAGGTCAACGCCGCGTTATGGCCCGGTCATTTCGCCCCACGCGGGGCGAAGCTTCCAGGTGTCGGAGCGTACGGATACCCCGACCGGTCAGACAGCGATCGACTCCCCTGGGAGGACACCATGGAGCGCCTCATTTCCGAGGACGCGGACGGCGGTTCGGACCCCGCCCCGGCCGCGGACCCCGACGCCGACCCCGACGAACCCCGCACGGCCCGGCCGCTGTACGTACCCGTACGGCTCGGCTCGGCCGGCGGCCACCAGCTGCGGTTCGCGCGCACGCCGCTCGGCGCGCGGACCGCGATCGGTTTCACCAGCAGCCTGCGGCTGACGGCCGTCCTCGGCGAGGGACAGGCGTGGATCAGGCTCGCGGAGCCCGCGCTGCGCGCGCTCGCCGAACCGCTCGGCGCGGCCCTCGTCACCGTCGATCCGCAGCTGACCGCTCCCGCCATCAGCGGGCGGCCCGCGCCGTCCGGGCCCTGTGCCCGGCGCGCCCTGGAGGTGCCGGAGGCGATGGCCGTATGACCGCCGAACCTCTGCTGCTGGTCAGCGAGTTGAACACACCGACGGTCTGGCCCGCGTCCGCGGCCCTCGCCCCGGGCGGCGATATCGCGGTGGCCGGAGTCTCCCTCGCGGAACTGGCCGAGCGCCATGGAACCCCCACCTATGTCCTGGACGAGGACGAGGTACGGGCCCGTGCGCGGGCCTGGCGCCAGGCGCTGCCCGACGCCGATGTCGTCTACGCCGCCAAGGCGTTCCTGTGCCGGGCCGTCGTCGACTGGATGGAGCAGGAGGGCCTCGGCCTCGACGTCTGTTCAGCGGGCGAACTGGAGCTGGCGGCCACGCGCGGCTTCCCGCCCGAGCGGATCGTGCTGCACGGCAACGCCAAATCCCCGCAGGACCTGAGGACCGCGCTGCGCCTCGGTGTCGGCCGCGTCGTCATCGACTCGGCCTGCGAGACGGCCCGGCTGGCGGCCCAGGTGCAGGGGCCGGACCCTCAGCAGGTGATGGTCCGCGTACTGCCCGGGATCGAGGCGGGCGCACACCCCAAGATCCGTACGGGAGCGGACGGCCAGAAGTTCGGGCTGTCCATCGCGGACGGGAGCGCGGAGGAAACGATCGCCCGCGTCCTCGGTCAGCCCCGGCTCGAACTCGTGGGCCTGCACTGCCATCTGGGCTCGCAGATCACCGAGCCGGGCCCGTACGCGGAGGCGGTACGGCGGGTGGTGGCGTTCATGTCCGCCCTCCGCGACCGGTACGGGGTGACCCTGCCCGAACTGGACCTGGGCGGCGGTTTCGCGGTGGCGTATCTGCCGGGCGATCCGGCGCCGGCGCCCGCGGAGTACGGCGCGCTGATCAGCGGCACGCTGGCGAGTGCCTGCGCCGAGCACGGTCTGCCGGTCCCGCGGCTGACCGTGGAACCGGGCCGCTCGGTCGTCGCCCCGGCCGGGATCGCCCTCTACCGGGTGCTGTCGGTGAAGCGCACCGCCGGGCAGGTCTTCGTCGCCGTCGACGGCGGGATGAGCGACAATCCGCGGCCCGCGCTGTACGGGGCGCGGTACACGGTCCGCCGGGTGGGCCGCGCGTCCGACGCGCCGATGCGCGCGACGACGGTCGTCGGCCGGCACTGCGAGGCGGGCGATGTGCTCGCGGAGTCGGTGGAGCTGCCGGAGGACATCAGGCCCGGGGACGTGCTGGCGGTGCCCGCCGCCGGGGCGTACCACGTGTCGATGGCGTCGGGCTACAACATGACGGGCCGCCCGCCCGTGGTGGCGGTCTCCGGGGGGAGATCGCGGCTGCTGGTGCGCCGGGAGAGCTTCGAGGATCTGCGCGCCCGGGACGTCGGCCTCTGAGGACCCCTACGGCGAGGGCTCCGACGGCGAGTAATCCAACAACGGCAAGGACCCCTACGGCGAGGACTCCTACGGCGCGAAGTCGCCGAACCGGAGGTCGTACGAGGTGGCCGAGGACAAGGTGGTGAGCAGCCGCTCCCCCTCCTCGGCCACCTCCGCGCGCTGTGCGCGGGTCAGCGGATCGAAGAGCTGGACGGTCAGTGTCGCGGCGCCGCCGTCCCGGCTTTCCGTCAGCTGCCAGATCCCGGCGAGGAAGCCGTCCACCAGCAGGGTCCGGTACGCGATGTTCCCGCGTGACGCGCGCCCCTTGTACACGGGCGGGATCACCCTGCTCCGGTCGGCGTGCGAGAGCAGCAGATTGTCGAACTCGGGCAGGAAGCGCGGCGGCGCCGGGGTGTCCTCGTCCGGTCTGGGCACGTCGGGCAGATCGAACAGCTCCACGCCGTTCGCGTCCTGGAAGGTGCGGAGTCGGGGCCGCAGCCGCTCAAAGGCCTCCCGCAGCCGAGTGAGCCCGGACCAGGTCTGCATGTCCTTGACGGACGCCGGGCCGAAGGCGGCGAGATAGCGCGCCACGGTGCCGTCCGGCGTGGGCACCGGCTCCGCGGGCCGGCCGAACCAGCGCTCGGCGGTGGTCACCGTGACCTGCCCGCTCTGCCCCCACAGCCCGCGCGGGGTGGTCTGGACGAGCGGCAGCAGGCAGCGCGCGGCAACGGTGAGCGCCGCCGGATCGGCCTCGGGCCACTCGTCGGCCAGCGCCGCCCGCAGCTCCTTCAGCGGCAGGGGCCGCTCCTCCACCAGCTCCCGGCCGACGGCGGCGAGCCGCGCCAGGTCCACCCCGGTCAGCCCGGAGCGGAAGGACCGCAGCTCCCTGTCACGCGCCGCCTGGACGAGCGGGCGCAGGGTGAGGCAGTCGTCGGCGGTGTGCGTATGGATGGTGGAGCGCATCGTGACCAGCCGGGCCACCTCGCGGGCGGCCATCAGCCGGGACAGGTCCTCGGGCACGAAGCCGTCGAGACGGGCGGCGAGCTGGAAATACGGCGGCTTGACGTTCTGGGCCTGAAGTCCGAGGAGATGGGCGACGGCGGCCCTGGCCGGCATGTCCGACCTGTCCGCGCGGCGCAGCAGGAGCTGGCGCTCCAGGGTCGCCCGGTTGAGGGCACGGGGGCCGAGCACGGGGTGTGTCGTCGTCTTCGAAGCCATACGCGGAAAATTAGCGGGCATCGCGGACAACTTCTGTCCGCAATCTGTCCGCAATCTGTCCGCGATTTGTCCGCGATTTGTCCGCGATCCGCCGCGTTCCGCACCCGTACGGATGGAAATTCCCGCGACACGCGGGCGCCCGGTTTGTTAGCTTCCGAACCATGAAGCCGCTCACCGAGCACGAGATCCGCGGATCGTTCGTCAACTGTTCCAAGGGCGAGGCCCGCAGAATGAACCTCCCCCGGGAGCTGACCGACCTGCCCTGGGCCGATCTCGACTTCCTGGGCTGGCGCGATCCCGGGGCCCCCGACCGTGGCTATCTCGTGACGGAGCGCGCGGGCGCCTGGGTGGGCATCACGCTGCGTGGCGCGTCGTCCGGACAGAAGAGTTTCCTCAAGTCGAGCATCTGCTCGATCTGTGTCACCCCGCACTCCGCCTCCGGGATAGATCTGATGACCGCGCCGAAGGTCGGCACGGCGGGCCGGCAGGGCAATTCCGTCGGGATGTACATGTGCGCGGACCTGGCGTGCCCTCTGTATGTCCGGGGCAAGAAGAAGTCCCTCGGCCGGCGGCTTGAGGAGTCCCTCTCGCTGGAAGAGCGGCTGACCAGGACCCGGACGAATCTGGACCGCTTCCTGGACAAGCTGCACGAGGGCGCGACAGCGGCGGTCTGACCGGCGCGGTCCCGCGGTGCCGGTACGAGGAAACGGACGGCGGCCCGGGTCTCCCCGGACCGCCGTCCGCGCTCGTCGCCGTACGCGACCCGTCTCTCAGGCGCCGCGCCGCCGGTGTCTCAGGCGCCGCGCGCCCCTTGCCTCAGGCGCCGCATGCCTCGTGTCTCAGGCGCCGCGCGGCCCCGTCGGGCGGCGGGACGGGCGCGCGAGGGCGTAGCCGCCGATGCCCGCGAGCGCGCCGAGCACACCGCCGGCGGCGGTCCAGATCCAGCGGTCTGTCCACCAGCCGGAGGACCAGCCGTCCTCGGGCTCGACACCGGAGGCGGACGGCCGCGCTCCGTCGCCCGGACCGCTGTCGGTCCCGGTCCCGTCTCCGTCGTCGGCCGCCGCGACAGTGGTACGGCCCGGGGTCAGCGGGACGGCCAGCTGCCCGCCGACCGCCGAGGCCCCGCCCTTGTCCGGCGTGGCGGCCTCGATCTCCGCCCGTACCGGCAGCCCGAGGTCCACCTCCTGCGCGTTCAGGACGGTCAGCCGTATGTAGTAGCTGCCCGGCAGCGGATCGTTGGACCACGGCTCCGCCCAGGCCCGTACGGTACGCAGGGTGCACCGCAGCTCGACCGTGCGCGCGTCGGCCGCGAGCGCCTTGGTCTGGGCGCCGTACATACACGGCTGGCGGCGGCGCAGTCCGTCGTAGACGTCCACCTGCCAGGTGGTCGCGCCCTTCCTGGCCGCGGCGGACTCGGGGAGGGTGACCTTCGCCGTGACGGTCGGGCGCTGCCCGGCGTCCGCGGGGAACACCCAGTACAGGTAGTCGCCCGAGGAGCCGTCCGCCGTGGCCCGCTGGCCCGGCCGGAACGCGGTGGCCGTACGGAACGAGGTCCCGGCCTCGGTCAGCGCCTCGGCGGTGTCGGAGCCGTTGGAGCCGTCGGACGAGCTGCCGGTGGGCGTCGGGGTCCCGTCGGCGACGGCACCCCCCGCCGTACCGAGAAGCAGCACACCGGCCAGCAGGGAACCCGTGAACATACCGGTGATACGCATCAGTTGCTCCTCCATACGAGACGCAGGCGCGAGAGCCAGCCCCAGAGCAGTCCGGCGACCAGTCCGGTGAGGGCCAGGGTGCCGAGCAGCCACCAGCCGCGGCCGAGACCGAACGCGGCGGCGTCGGACGCCTCGTCGGGCGAGTCGACCAGGTCGACGCTCAGCTCGACGGGCAGGCCCGGGGTGGTCTTGACGGAGGGGGGCGCGGAGAAGGCGTTGCCGACCTGGAGACAGACCGTCTCGGTGGCCGGCTTCACCTCGTCCTCGTTGTCGAGCGGCGGCTTCGGGTAGCGCAGCCCCGACGAGATCACGTCGGTGCGTCCGTCGCCCGCTTCCGAGCCGCGGACGATCTCCCTGCCGTGTACGGTCACGGCGCGCAGCAGCACGCCGTAGTCCCGGTTGACGGCGCGGTCGGCGCCGACGCTGACGGAGGCGCGCAGCTCCTGGCCGGGCAGCACGTCCACGCGGTACCAGCGGTGCTCGGAGAACTTCTCGCGGTCGCTGTAGAGGCCGGGCTTGATCCGCGGGGCGTCGGCGCAGCGCGCGGCGCCCTCGGTGGCCACCGGAGTGACGACCGGGTCGGCCGCGCGGTCCACCAACTGCGTGACGCGGCGGGAGAGTTCATCGGTGTGCTGGACTGAGGTGAAGGTGCCGCCGGTGGCTTCGGCGATACAGGTCAGCTGCCGCCGAGTCTTGTCGTCGGGGACGAGGCCCAGGGTGTCGATGGTGAGATGGATGCCCTTGGCCGCGATCTCGCGCGCGACCTCGCAGGGGTCGAGCGGGGCACAGGTGTCCTCGCCGTCGGTGATGAGGACGATGCGCCGGGTGGCGTCGCCGTCGCCCTCCAGGTCGTCGGCGGCGCCGAGGAGTGCGGGGCCGATGGGTGTCCAGCCGGTGGGGGCGAGTGTGGCCACCGCGGTCTTCGCCTCGGTACGGTCCAGCGGCCCCACCGGGTAGAGCTGCTTGGTGTCCTTGCAGCCGACCTTGGTGTCCTTGCCGGGGTAGTCGGCGCCGAGGGTGCGGATGCCCAGCTCCACTTCCTGCGGAACCGCGTCGAGCACCTCGTTGAACGCCTGTTTCGCCGCCGTCATCCGGGACTGGCCGTCGATGTCGCGGGTCCGCATCGAGCCGCTGACATCGAGGACCAGATCGACCTTCGGGGCCGGTTTCCCGGTAGGTTCGTCGGCGGCGGCAGCGGCGGGAGGGAAGAGCCCTACGGCCAGGGTGGCCACCAGACCGCACGCGGCGGCTGCCGGCCATTTACTTATGATCATCGCCGGATGATAGTGAGAGTTCCCCCACCGGACCAAACAGGAATTGACGGCCCGTCAGCGGTTCATCAGCTGTCCGTCAGCATCCTTGCCGACCCCCACGAGGTGACGTCATGCACGGGAACACCGAACCGTCCAAGCGATTCACCGATTCCGCCGGCGGCCCGGACCGCCGCCGCCTGAACCGCCGCCGCTTCCTGGGCGCGGGGGCGCTCGCCGCCGCCTCGGTCGTCGCGGCGGCGCCCGCTCCTTTCGCCGTCCCGGCCCACGCCGCGGCCCCCGTTCCCGCCCGCCCGCGCGCCGCCTCCCGGCCGCTGTTCCTCGGGACGTACACCTCCGCCGAAGGCGGCGGCACCGGAGTCGGCCTGGCCACGTACGACACGGTGACGGGCGCGATCTCGGGCGCCGGTACGGTCACCGGCGTCGACAATCCCTCGTATCTCGCCGTCCATCCGGACGGCACCACGCTCTACACCGTCAATGAGCAACAGGACGGCGGCGTCACGGCGATCGCCCTGCCCGGGGCCGGGGGCGGGAGCCCGACCGTGCTGGGTACACGCGCCACGGGCGGCGCCGGGCCCACTCATCTGTCGGTGCACCCCGGCGGAGACTGGCTGCTGAGCGCCAACTACACCTCCGGCAGCGTCGCCGTGCACCCCATCGGGGACTCGGGCGCGCTGGGCGAGCGTACGGACCTGGTCACGCACTCCGCGCCGCCGCCGGGCCCCGGGCAGCAGGGGCCGCACGCCCACCAGATCCTCACCACGCCGGACGGCGGCCATGTACTCGCCGTCGACCTCGGCAACGACACCGTCTACACGTACCGCCTCGACACCTCGGCCGGGACGCTGGCCCAGGTCTCTTACGCGCGGCTGCGCCCCGGCGCGGGCCCTCGCCATCTCGCCTTCCACCCGTCGGGCGCGTTCGCCTATCTGGCCAACGAGCTGGACAACACCGTCGTCGTCTGCGCGTACGACCCCGCGACCGGTGAACTCACCCCCGGCGAGCCGCAGTCCACCGGCGCGGGGCAGGCGGGCGGCAACTTCCCGGCCCAGCTGGTGGTCACCGGAGACGGGGCCTTCGCGTATCTCGCCAATCGCGGTCACAACAGCCTGACGCGGTACGCCGTCGAGGCGTCCGGCGCGAGGCTGCGGCTGCTCGACACCGTGCCGGTCGGCGGCGACTTCCCCCGGCAGCTCGCCCTCTCCCCCTCCGGGGATCTGCTGTTCGCCGCCAATCAGCGGTCGAACTCGGTGACGGTCTTCCATGTCGACCCGGACAGCGGCGAACTGCGCTCGGCCGGCGCGGCGTTCCCGTCGCCGGTGGCTGTCTGCGTGCTTCCGCTGTAGGCAAGCATCGGACATCAGAGATCCTATGGGATATGTGAAGGCGAAAGCCGTGCCGTGAGGAGCCGGCGGGACGAGACCGGTCAGCCGTCGGCGGACCCGCGCCGCGCCGCCGCGGCCAGATGCTCACGCATGGCCACGACCGGGCGTTCGGGGTCGCCGGACTCGAACGCCGCCAGGATCGCCGCGTGTTCGTCCACGGCCACGTCGACGTCGGTCGTGCCGGGGTCGGCGGTCCGCCGCCGCCGCTGCACCTGGGCGCTCAGGGACTCGGCGGTCCTGAGGAGGAAGCGGTTGCCGGAGGCCCGGATGATCGTGAGGTGGAACTCCCAGTCCGCCGCGACGTACTCACGCACATCGGAGAAGTCGGCCGGCCGGCCGTGCGCGCCCCGCGACGTGCGTGACGTCCGTACGCGATGGGCGCGCAGCACGTGCCGGGCGTGTGCGGCACGCAGCTCGGGCACCAGCTCGTCGGTCCGGGAGACCGCGCGCTCCACGGCCGCGGTCTCCAGGACCGTGCGCAGGTCGAACAGCTCCGCGAGCTGCCGCGGTGACAGCGGCGGGGCGACGCGGTAGCCCTTGAGCGCCACCCGCGAGATCAGACCGGTGTCTTCGAGCTGGACGAGCGCCTCGCGCACCGGGGTCGGCGACACCTCCAGCTCCCGGGCGAGGGAGTCGATACCGAGCGAACTCCCTTGCGGGGCCGAGCCGTCGAGCAGCCTCTCCAGAATCGCGTCGTACACGCCGTCGCGGAGGGCCCGGCGAGGCACTACCGGCTTACGGCCGGCGGCCGGGGCGGCCAGGTCACTGGTCTCGTTCCTGTTCATCTCGCTCGCCATCCTAGCGTCACCGGGCCGGCCGGACGAGGTCGCGGAGTGTCTCCTATTGAGTAGATCCTATAGGGTCTATGATCCACATCCCGGTCGCGGCCACCTCTGACAGACCCGGAGACGACGATGTCCCACACCGCACAGGACTGGCCCATCGGCGCCGCCGTCCTTCAGTCCCCGCACATCGAGGGCGGGGGCATCAACCACCGGCCTACCCTCGCGCCCTCCCTCTGCCGGCCCGCCCTCGAACCCGCCCCGGCGGCGGGCTCCGACGGTCCGGTCCACGCCGAGGGGGTCCGGCCGTGACCACGCTGACGAACGACCCGCGCGCCTTCGCCGACGAGGCCCTGGCCGGGTTCGCCGCCGCCCACGCGGATGAGGTCCGTGCGGTGCACGGCGGCGTCGTCCGCGCCTCGGCCACCCCGCCGGGCCAGGTCGCCGTCGTCATCGGCGGCGGCACCGGCCACTACCCCGCGTTCGCCGGCTGGGTCGGGCCCGGCTTCGCGCACGGCGCGGCCTGCGGCCAGGTCTTCGCCTCCCCCTCAGCCTCGCGGATCTGCTCGGTGGCACGGGCCGCCGGCAACGGCGGCGGTGTGATCCTCGGCTTCGGCAACTACGCCGGGGACACCCTGCACTTCGGGCGGGCGGCCGAACAGCTCCGTGCCGAAGGCGTGGACGCCAGGACCCTCGCGGTCACCGACGACATCGCGTCGGGACCGGCCGACGACACCGCGCCGCGCCGCGGCATCGCGGGCGATTTCCCCGTACTGAAGATCCTCGGTGCCGCGGCCGAGGCCGGTCTCGGTATCGACGCGGCCGTACGGGCGGGCCGCAGGGCCAACGCGGCCACCCGCTCGCTCGGCCTCGCCTCCGGTGGCTGCACCCTGCCGGGCGCGGACCGGCCGCTGTTCACCGTCCCCGCCGGGCGGACGAGCATCGGCCTCGGCATCCACGGCGAGCCCGGGATCGCGGAACTCCCCCTGCCCGCCGCCGACCGGGCCGCCGACCTCCTGGTGGACAGCGTCCTGGCGGAGCGGGCGGCGGCATCCGCCGGCGTGGGCGGATCCGACCGGGTGGCGCTGCTGCTCAACGGCCTGGGCGGGACCACGTACGAGGAGATGTACGTCGTCCACCGCCGCGTGGCCGAGCGGCTGGCCGCCGAGGGCCTGACCATCGTCGCGCCGGTGATCGGCGAGCAGATCACCAGCCTCGGGATGGCCGGGCTCTCCCTCACCCTGACCTTCCTCGACGCCGAACTGGAAGCGCTGTGGACGGCTCCGGCCGCCACCCCCGCCTTCCGCCGGGGCGCCCTCGCGCCCCGGCCGCCGCGTACCGACGATCTGACCACCACCCACCGGGTGCCGCCGGTCGTACCGGGCGGCCCCGGTTCACGGGCCCTGGGGGCGCGGCTGGCCGAGGCCCTGCTGACGGTCCGCGACACCGTGGTGGTCCATGAGGCGCGGCTCGGGGACCTCGACGCCGTGGCGGGCGACGGCGACCACGGCATCGGGATGCGGTGCGGGGCCGAGGCCGCGGCGGCGGCCGCGCGGGAGGCGGCGGCCCTCGGTGCCGGCGCCGGTACGGTGCTGGCGCACGCCGGCGCGGCCTGGTCGGAGCGGGCCGGCGGCACCTCCGGCGCGCTGTGGGGCGCGGCGCTGACGTCGTTCGGCGCGGTGCTCGGCGACCACGACGGCGTCACGGCCGAGCGCGACGGCCGTACCGCCGGACGCGACGGCGTCACCACCGGACGCGACGGCGCCGACGGTGCCCGGCTGACCCGTGCCGTGCGGGCCGCGGTGGACACGGTGCTGCGGATCGGCGGAGCGAGACCCGGCGACAAGACGCTGGTGGACGCTGCCGTGCCGTTCGCCGACCGGCTGGAGGCGGCCCTGCCCACGGCCGGGTTCGCCGCCGCGTGGGCGCAGGCCGCGCGGGCCGCGGGCGAGGCCGCCGAGGCGACCGCCGCCATCGCCGCGCGCCTGGGCCGGGCCCGTACCCACGGGGTCCGGGGCCTCGGCTCGCCCGACCCGGGGGCCGTCTCGTTCGCCCTGATCGTCGCCGCCCTCACACCCGGCTCCGCCGACGCCGTCAGCTCTCTCGGCCCCAACTCCCCCGGCGCCAACTCCCCCGAGGAGAAGCACTGATGCCGCGTATCACCGCGACCGAGGTCCGCTGTCGATCACGGAACCCCGGGAGCGGCGGCGTGGTGGCAGCGGCGTAGCGGCACAGCGGCACCACCGCGCCGTCCCCGGTGGTTGGATGGCGGCAGGCCCGTTCCCCGCCCGCACCGCGTGTCCCACGGCGCTTCCCGTTCCCGCCGGCAGCCCCGGGCCCAGACTGGAGGTCGCACGATGGTGACGAAGGGCCGTACGAGCCAGCCCACCCTGGAGGAGGTCGCCGCGCTCGCGGGCGTCGGCCGGGGCACGGTGTCCCGCGTCATCAACAACTCACCCCGGGTGAAGGACACCACGCGACATCTGGTCGAGCGGGCCATCGCCCAGCTCGGCTACATACCCAACCGGGCCGCCCGCGCGCTGGCGGGCAGCCGTACCGACGCCGTGGCCCTGGTGATACCCGAGACCGGGAAACGCTTCTTCGCCGAGCCGTACTTCTCCGAGATCGTGCACGGCGTGGGCGACGGTCTCGCCGACACCGATCTGCAACTCCTGCTCACCCTCGTCCGCACGGAGAAGGAGCGCCACCGCTTCCTCCAGTACGCGCGCGCCCGCCGGATCGACGGTGTCCTCCTGGTCTCCGTCCACGGCAGCGACCCGCTGCCCGATCTGCTGGCCGAGATGGAGATGCCGACGGTCCTCGGCGGTCGCAGGTCCGGGGACGAATCGGTGTCGTACGTCGACTCCGACAACGTGGGCGGCACCCGGGCCGCCGTACACCATCTGTCCTCGTCCGGACGCCGGGCGATCGCCACCATCACCGGTCCGCTGGACATGTATGTGGCGCGGTGCCGTCTGCGCGGATACGAGGAGGCGGTACGCGAACACCCCGCCGGCCCCGCCCCCGCCCGGATCGCGCACGGCGACTTCACCGAGGAGAGCGGACGCCGCGCGATGGCGGAGCTGCTGCGCCTCCACCCGGATCTCGACGCGGTGTTCGCCGCCTCGGACCTGATGGCGGTGGGCGCCCTGCACACCCTGCGAGCGGCGGGCCGCAGAGTCCCCGAGGATGTGGCGGTGGTGGGGTTCGACGACTCCCCCCTCGCCCGCCACACGGACCCTCAACTGACGTCGGTGCGCCAGCCGGTGGAGGAGATGGGGCGCACGATGGCCCGGGTGCTGCTGGAGACGATCAACGACTCCTCGGCGGCCTGGCAGCACGTGGTCCTGCGCACGGAACTGGTGCGACGCGCCTCGGGGTGAACGGCGCCGGCAGGACCGCGCCGCGCCGGGCCGTGTCCCGTGGGGGTACGGCCCGGCGCGGCGACCGTTCACGCTCAGAGCGAGCCGAGTCGCTCCAGGGGGAACGGCGGCTGGGCCAACGGTCGTACGGCGAGCCGGGTGAGCGGCAGGACGTTGTCGTCGCCCGCCGTCCGGTTGGCGTGCAGTACGTCGCAGTGGACGCAGCGGTGCACGAGTACCCACTCGCCGTCCCCGCGTACGGAGATGGCGAGCGGCTCCATCCGGGCACCGCAGTCGGCGGCCCGGTCGCCCGGGATGTCGTCGACATGACGGCTCCACAGGCAGTTCGGGCAGTGGTTGCGGTGGCCGGTGCCAGCCGCGGTCATCGGTACGTCGAGACCGCAGTGGAGACAGCGGAAGGATTCGGCGCGCGCTTCGAGCCGCGCGCGTTTTGACGTGTTACGGGAGTTGCGGGACATCGTGAGAACGACTCCTGGTGTCATGCTCGGACGGTCGGGGGTGAACGCCGTCTCGTACCAGGGAAGTTCGCTCAGGTCGCCGATGCCTGTCGGCCGTGCGGGTCAGCAGCGGTGCCGCGGAGGCATCACGGAGAGAGAACTGCCTCGGTCATGAGAACGGTTCCGACCGGCCACAGGCATACAACACCACCCTTTGAGAACACTCGTCAGGAGCCCGCGGTGAGCGCCGCCTCGATGAAACAGGCGGCCGGGCCCGTGTGACAACCGAATATCCGGATATCCGGAGGTCCGACCGGCGGCGCACTCAGGCGACCGACCCGATCGCCCGCGTCCTCGGCCCGTCATGGTGGATCGGGGTGTGCGCGCCCGTCAGCGGGACTCCGCTGCCGCCCTGTCGGACCGCGACGATCTCCGCCGCGATCGACAGCGCGGTCTCCTCGGGCGTACGGGCCCCGAGGTCGAGCCCTATCGGCGAGTGCAGCCGGGCGAGTTCGCGCTCGGTGACGCCGATCTCGCGCAGCCGTCTGTTGCGGTCCTCGTGGGTACGGCGTGAGCCCATCGCGCCGACGAAGGCGACGGGAAGCCTGAGGGCGAGCTCCAGCAGGGGCACATCGAACTTGGCGTCGTGGGTGAGCACGCAGAGCACCGTACGGCTGTCGACCGCCGTCGACGCCAGATAGCGGTGCGGCCAGTCGACCACGATCTCGTCCGCGTCGGGGAAGCGGTCGCGGGTGGCGAAGACGGGGCGCGCGTCGCAGACGGTCACGTGGTAGCCGAGGAACGCGCCGGTACGCACCAGCGCGGCGGCGAAGTCGATGGCACCGAAGACGATCATGCGCGGCGGCGGGACGCTCGACTCGACCAGCAGCGTCAGCGGCTGCCCGCACCGCGATCCACGCTCCCCCAGTACGACCGTGCCGGTACGGCCCGCGTCCAGCAGGGCGCGGGCCTCGGCCGCCGCCGTACGGTCCAGCCGCGGGTGGCCGCCGAGGCCGCCCTCGTACGATCCGTCGGGGCGCACCAGCAGGGCGCGGCCCCGGAGCGCGTCCGGTCCTTCGGTGATCCGCGCGAGCGCCGCCGCGTCCCCCCGGGCGGCGGTGGACAGCGCCGCCGCGAACACCGCCCGCGGGGCGCGTCCAGCGGCGTCGGACCGTACCGGCGTCACCAGGATGTCGATGACCCCACCGCAGGTCAGCCCTACGGCGAAGGCGTCCTCGTCGCTGTAGCCGAACCGCTCCAGGACGGTGGTGCCGTCCTGGAGGGCCTGTTGGCACAGCTCGTACACGGCCCCCTCCACACAGCCGCCGGAGACCGAGCCGATCGCCGTGCCCGCGCTGTCGACGGCGAGCGCGGCTCCCGGCAGGCGGGGCGCGCTGCCGGTGACCGCCACGACCGTGGCGACGGCGAAGTCACGTCCCTGCTCGACCCACCGGTTCAGCTCTTCGGCGATGTCCAGCATGTCGGTCTCCTCAGGTCGGGTGGGTGCGGTCGGGTGGGTGGGTGCCGTCGGGCGCGGGGGAGGCCGGGTCAGGAGACGCCCAGCCAGGATTCGATCGGGTGGAGCGCGTAGAAGACCACGAAGATCACGGTGAGGCCCCACATGAAGGCCCCGATCTCGCGGGCCCGGCCCTGGGCGATCCGGATCGCGACGTACGAGAGGACGCCCGCCGCGACCCCGGCGGTGATGGAGTACGTGAACGGCATCAGGACGACGGTCAGGAAGACCGGGATGGCGACGGCGCGATCGCCCCAGTCGACGTGCCGTGCGTTCTGCGTCATCATCGCGCCGATGACGACCAGGGCCGCCGCCGCGACCTCCCCCGGGACGATCTGGGTGATCGGGGTGAAGAAGAGACAGGCCGCGAAGAGGAGGCCGGTGATGACGGAGGCGAAGCCGGTACGCGCTCCCTCGCCGACACCCGTCGCGGACTCGACGAAGACGGTCTGTCCCGAGCCGCCCGCCACCCCGCCGATGGCACCGCCCGCGCCGTCGATGAACAGCGCCTTGGACAGGCCCGGCATCCGGCCCTTGTCGTCGGCGAGCCCGGCTTCCGTACCGACGCCGATGATGGTGGCCATCGCGTCGAAGAAGCCCGCGAGCACGAGGGTGAAGACGATCATGCCGACGGTCATCGCGCCGACCTGCCCCCAGCCGCCGAACTCGACCTTCCCGAAGAGCGAGAAGTCGGGCATGGAGACGGCGCTGCCGGTCAGCTCCGGCGGGCCGCTGTTCCACGCCTTGGGGCTGATGCCGCCCGCGGCGTTGAGGACGACGGCGATGACCGTGCCGATGACGATGCCGATCAGGATGGCGCCGGGCACATCGCGGGCCTGGAGCATGAAGATGAGCAGCAGGGTGACGCAGAAGATCAGGACGGGCCAGCCGGCGAGTTCACCGGTGGGGCCGAGCGTGACCGGCCCCCCGCCCTGCGAGGCGTGCACGAAGCCCGCCTTCACCAGTCCGATCAGCGCGATGAACATGCCGATGCCCATGGTGATCGCGTGCTTGAGCGCGAGCGGGATGGCGTTCATGATCATTTCCCGCAGGCCGGTGACCACCAGCAGGCAGATCACCGCTCCGTACATCACGCACATGCCCATGGCCTGCGGCCAGGTCATCACGGGCACGACCTGTCCGGCCACCACACCGGAGACGGAGAGCCCGGCGGCGAGCGCGAGGGGCACCTTGCCCACGAAGCCCATCAGCAGGGTGGTCAGCGCGGCGGCGAAGGCGGTCGCGGTGATCAGGGCCTTCTGGCCGAGGGTGTCGCCGGCGACGTCCTCGCCGGAGAGGATCAGCGGGTTGAGCAGCAGGATGTACGCCATGGCCATGAAGGTCGTGACACCGCCGCGCAGTTCGCGCGCGACGGTCGAGCCGCGGTGGGATATGTGAAAGTACCGGTCGAGCCAGGACTTGCCGGCCGGGGGACGTGAGCCGGCGCCGGCGTCCTCGGCGGTGGTCCTTGGCTCCACTGACGAATGGGTCATGTATGCCTGCTCCCAAGGTTCAAAGGGGCACCCGCGAAGAGACGGGGATGCGGGATTTGGGATGGTGCGTGGGCTGCACGACCCGGGGGACGGCCCGAGACGAATCAAAGGCGAGGTCCCGGGCGGCACGAGCGGCGCCGCCCGGGGACTGCTGGTGGGACTGGTGGGTGGGGCTGGTGGGTGGGGGTGGGTCGGGCTGGGGTGGGTAGGTCCGGGTGGGAACTGATGGTGCGTCAGGTGCCGGTGAGGTGCTCGGGACGTACCGGCGTCCTGTTCAGCTCCAGACCCGTCGCGTTCCTGATGGCCGCCAGTACGGCGGGAGTTGACGAGAGGGTCGGAGCCTCGCCGATGCCGCGCAGACCGTACGGCGCGTGTTCATCGGCCAGTTCGAGTACGTCGACGGGGATCGTCGGTGTATCGAGGATGGTGGGGATCAGATAGTCCGTGAAGGACGGGTTGCGCACCTTCGCGGTCTTGGGGTCGACGATGATCTCCTCCATCACCGCCACCCCCAGGCCCTGCGTGGTGCCGCCCTGGATCTGGCCCAGGACGGAGAGCGGGTTGAGCGCCTTGCCGACATCCTGGGCGACGGCCAGTTCGATGACCTTGACCAGCCCCAGTTCGGTGTCCACCTCGACGACCGCGCGGTGCGCGGCGAAGGAGTACTGGACATGGCCGTTGCCCTGTCCCGTCCTGAGGTCGAAGGGCTGGGTCGGACGGTGGCGCCACTCCAGCTCCAGATCCACCGCCTCGTCCTCCAGCACGTCCACCAGATCAGCGAGGACCTCGCCGCCGTCGGTGACGATCTTGCCGCCTTCGAGCAGCAACTCGGCGGTGGCCCAGGCGGGGTGGTACGTACCGAACTTGCGCCGGCCGATCTCCAGGACCTTCTCCCGGACGTTCTCGCAGGCGTGCTTCACCGCTCCGCCCGTGACATACGTCTGACGGGAGGCCGAGGTGGACCCCGCCGAGCCGACCCGGGTGTCGGCCGGCTGGATGGTGACCTGCGCGACGCCGAGTTCGGTACGGGCGATCTGGGCGTGTACGGTGACGCCGCCCTGGCCGACCTCCGCCATCGCGGTGTGGACGACGGCGACCGGCACCCCGTTGATCACTTCGAGCCGCACGCGCGCGGTGGAGTAGTCGTCGAAGCCCTCGGAGAAGCCGACGTTCTTGATGCCGACCGCGTAGCCGACGCCCAACACGACCCCTTCGCCATGGGTGGTGTTGGAGAGCCCACCGGGCAGCGCCCGTACGTCGGGCGCCTCACCGGCCGTGAGCCACTGCTGCTCGGGCGGGAGCGGTCTGGCCTTGACCCGGCGCAGCAGTTCGGCGACGGGCGCCGGGGAGTCGACGCGCTGTCCGGTCGGCAGCAACGAGCCCTGTTCCATGGCGTTGAGCTGCCGGAACTCCACCGGATCCAGGTCCAGCGCCGCCGCCAGCCTGTCCATCTGCGCCTCGTACGCGAAGCACGCCTGGACGGCGCCGAAGCCACGCATCGCGCCGCAGGGCGGGTTGTTGGTGTAGAGCGCGATCGCCTCGATGTCGACGTCCTCGATGACATACGGGCCGACGGAGAGGGACGAGGCGTTGCCGACGACGGCCGGGGAGGCGGAGGCGTACGCGCCGCCGTCCAGCACGATCCGGCACTTCATGTGGGTGATCCTGCCGTCGCGCGTCGCGCCGTGTTCGTACCAGAGCTTCGCGGGGTGCCGGTGCACATGACCGAAGAAGGATTCGAACCGGTTGTAGACGATTTTCACCGGCTTGCCGGTGCGCAGGGCCAGCAGACAGGCGTGGATCTGCATGGAGAGGTCTTCCCGGCCGCCGAAGGCACCGCCGACGCCGGAGAGCGTCATCCGGACCTTGTCCTCGGACAGGCCGAGCACGGGCGCGATCTGGCGCAGATCGGAGTGGAGCCATTGGGTGGCGACATACAGATCGACGCCGCCGTCCTCGGCGGGCACCGCGAGGCCGGACTCGGGGCCCAGGAACGCCTGGTCCTGCATGCCGAAGACATAGTCGCCGGAGACGATCACATCGGCGCGCGCGGCCGCCGCGTCGGCGTCGCCCCGGACGATCGGCTGACGGTGGACGATGTTCGGGTGCGGGACATGCCCGATGTGGTGGTCGTCGCGGTTCTCGTGGATCAGCGGGGCGCCGGGCGCGGTCGCGGATGCCTCATCGGTGACGACCGGCAGTTCGGCGTAGTCGATCCGTATCCTGGCGGCGGCGCGGCGGGCGGTCTCGGGGTGGTCGGCGGCCACCAGGGCGACCGGCTCGCCATGATGCCGGACCCTGCCGTGGGCGAGGACGGGGGTGTCCTGGATCTCCAGACCGTAGTTCTTGACGGCCGTCGGGAGATCGTCATAGGTCAGTACGGCGTAGACACCGGGGGTCGCGAGCGCCTCGGTTGTGTCGATCGATCTGATCTCGGCGTGCGCCACGGTGGAGCGCAATGTGTGACCCCACAACATGTCTTCGTGCCACATGTCGGAGGAGTACGCGAACTCGCCGGTGACCTTGAGTATGCCGTCGGGACGGAGCGTCGACTCGCCGATGCCGCCCCTGGTCTGCGAGCCCTGGCTGATCGTGGTGGGGGCCCCGGCGGGGGCCCCGGGGCCGGAGGGTGAACCAGTCGTGGCCATGCTCAGACCGCCTCTTCCTGACGGGCGGCCGCGAGACGGACCGCGTCGAGGATCTTCTCGTAGCCCGTGCAGCGGCAGAGGTTGCCCGACAGCGCCTCACGGATGTCCGCGTCGCTCGGGGAGGGGTTGCGCTCCAGCATCTCGTCGGCCGCGACCAGCAGGCCCGGCGTGCAGAAGCCGCACTGTACGGCGCCCGCGTCGATGAACGCCTGCTGGATCGGGGCGAGTTCACCCGCCTCACCGGTCCCTGAGTCCGTACCCCCGGCCTGCCACTGCCGGGCGCTCTGAAGGCTCGTACCGCCCGCGAGGCCCGTACCGCACGCACCCGGGGCGCGGCCGTCGCCGGGTTGCGCGCTGTCGCGGTGTCTGGCGTAGTCCGCCAGGCCCTCGACGGTGATGACCTCGCGGCCCTCGGCCTGGCCGGCCGCCACCAGACAGGAACAGACCGGGACGCCGTCGAGCCGTACCGTACAGGAGCCGCATTCGCCCTGCTCACAGGCGTTCTTCGAACCCGGAAGGCCCATGCGCTCGCGCAGTACGTACAGCAGGCTCTCGCCCTCCCAGACGTCGTCGGCTTCCTGCCTGCGGCCATTGACGGTGAAGTTGACGCGCATGGCTATGCAGCTCCTTCGAGGGTCCGGTCGGTGCCGCCGCCGTCGGCGCGGTACTGCTCCCAGGTCCAGCCGAGCTGGCGGCGGGCCATGATGGCGACCGCGTGACGGCGGTACTTCGCGGTGCCGCGCACATCGTCGATGGGGTTGCAGGCACCCGCGACGAGTTCCGCGAACCGCTTGGCGACGGACGGCGTGATGATCTTGCCGCTGTCCCAGAAGCCGCCCTCGTCGAGGGCCGCGTTCAGAAACGTTTCGGCGTCCCGCGCCCGTACGGGGGTGGGCGCCGCCGAGCCGATTCCGGTCCGTACGGTCCGGGTCTCGGGGTGCAGGGCCAGCCCGAAGGCGCAGACCGCGATGACCATCGCGTTGCGGGTGCCGACCTTCGAGTACTGCTGCGGTCCGTCCGCCTTCCTGATGTGCACCGACTTGATCAGTTCGTCGGGTTCGAGGGCGTTGCGCTTCACGCCGGTGTAGAACGCGTCGATCTGGATACGGCGCGAGCCGCGTACCGACTCGACCTCGACCTCGGCGCCCGCGGCGAGCAGCGCCGGGTGCGCGTCACCGGCCGGGGAGGCGGTGCCGAGGTTGCCCCCGACACCCCCGCGGTTGCGGATCTGCGGCGAGGCGACGGTGTGCGAGGCGAGCGCGAGGCCCGGCAGCTCCGTCCGCAGGTGCTCCATGATGTGGGTGTACGGGACGGAGGCGCCCAGCTGGACGTTCTCCTCGCCGACCACCCAGTCACGCAGCTCGCCGATCCGGTTCAGATCGAGCAGGTACTCCGGCCGCCGGTGATCAAAGTTGATCTCGACCATGACGTCCGTGCCACCCGCGATGGGCACAGCGGTGGGGTGCTCGGCCTTGGCCGCGAGCGCCTCCTCCCAGCTGGCGGGGCGAAGGAAGTCCATCTGTGGCTCTCTTCTTGATCGTCTTGGTGATCGCTGGGGATCGCTGGTGATCGCTGAGCTCCGGGGACGGCCGGTGTCACAAGTACACAAGCAGCGCTTCCGCCTGGTGCAGTCACCGAAACCATGAAGGAATTGGCTGGTCGGCTTCCAAGTCTTGTAGATTCGAACGAAAGGCGAAGACCCGGTAACCACAAGGTCTTCGTGCCGAAACGCAAGATGCGAAATCAGAGATCGGCGGCGACGAGATGCGGCTGCGCGCACTGCTGGAAAACGACGCGCTGGGCCTGCGACTGCTCGGCGGCGAGAAGGAGCTGGACCGGACGGTCCGCGGGGTGATGACCACCGATCTGCGGGACCCGAGCCGCTATCTGTCGGGCGGAGAGCTGGTCCTCAGCGGCCTCGCCTGGCGGCACTCCGCCGAGGACTCGGAACCGTTCGTACGTATCCTCGCGGGCGCCGGGGTGGCCGGGCTCGCCGCCGGCGAGGCGGAGCTGGGCGCTGTCCCGGACGACCTGGTCACGGCGTGTGAGCACCATCGGCTGCCGCTCTTCGCGGTGAACGAGGACGTGGCGTTCGCGACGGTCACGGAATACGTGGTGCGCCAGGTGTCCGGCGAGCGCGCCGGGGATCTGGCGGCGGTCGTCGACCGGCACCGCAGGCTGATGACCTCGGGCCCGGCGGGCGGCGGCCCCGATGTGGTCCTCGATCTCCTCGGCTCCGACCTCGATCTGCGGGCCTGGGTGCTCTCTCCCACCGGGCGGCAGATCGCGGGTGCCGGTGCCCCGCTGTCACCGGCGAGGGCCGCCGCGCTGGCCGGCGAGCATCTGGCCGCCACCCGTACCGGCCGCCGTAGCCCCTATCGAACGACCGTCGACGGGACGGCATACTCCCTCTTCCCGGTCCGCAATGTGGGGCGCGGGACCACACCGGCCGCCTTCCCGGATGTGCGTGAGACCGTGCTCTCCGACTGGTTGCTCGCGGTCGAGGCGGACGCGGGCGACTGGCCCGCGGCCCGGCTGGACCTGCTCCAGGGGGTGACACAGCTGATCGCGGTGGAACGCGACCGGCGCGACGCGGCCCGTACGGTACGACGCCGGCTCGCCCAGGAAATCCTGGAGCTGGTGCAGACGGGCGCCGTCCCGGCCGAGATCGCCGCCCGGCTGCGGGTGGCCGCCCCTGTACTGCTGCCCGGACTGGGCGCAGCGCCGCACTGGCAGGTCGTGGTGGCCCGGGTGGAGTGGGCACAGAAAGGCACGGGCACCAACGGAAACGGTACGGGCGGCACCGGCGCGGCACCGGTCGAGGCCGGCCCGGTGGCCCAGTCGCTGCTGGAGGAGATCCTCGTCGACCCCGCGTGGACGGGGGCGGGCACCGGGGCCGGGGCGGGCGCGGACGCCTCCGACCGGATCGCGGTGGCCCATACGGATGACGAGGCGATCGCCCTGGTACCCCTGCCGGCGGTGCCCGCGGATCCCGCACCCGTCCCGGATGCGGGCGAGGGGTCGCAGCCCGGCGGGGCGGGCGGGGCGGGCGGGGCGGGCGGGGCGGGCGGGGCGGGGAAACCCCTGGACGTCCACACCGCGGACCCCGGCCTCCACGCGGACGCGCTGCTGGCCGCCGTACGGACCCCGCTGTCCGCGGGGCTCGCGGACGACGGCCGGCTGACGCTGGGAGTGAGCGCGGCGGTGCACTCGGCGGACGGCCTGCGCGGCGCGCTGGAGGAAGCCCGTCACGCCCGCCGCGTGGCGGCGGCCAGACCGGGCCCGGTCTGCGCGGCGGGCCACCATGAACTGGCCTCGCACGTACTGCTGTTGCCGTTCGTCCCGGACGACGTACGGCGCGCCTTCACCGCACGCCTGCTGGACCCGCTGCGCGACTACGACCGGCGCCACCGCGCGGAACTGATCCCGACGCTGGAGGCGTTCCTCGACTGCGACGGCTCCTGGACCCGGTGTGCGGCCCGGCTGCATCTTCATGTCAACACGCTGCGGTACCGGGTGGGCAGGATCGAGCAGCTGACGGGGCGGGATCTGGCGCGCCTGGAGGACAAGTTGGACTTCTTCCTGGCGTTGCGGATGAGCTGAGATCGCGGATGGTCCGTCCTGGCGGGGGTGGCCTGTCCTTGCGAAGGTGGTCCGTCCTTGCGAAGGTGGTCGGTCGTTCCGGGGGCGGCCGGTCACCGGGTGCCAGGGAGACGGGTGGTTGACCGCCATCACCCGGATCGGTCACGAGAAGATCCGTTCCCGCCGCGAGGACGGACCGCGGCGCGCCCGCCGTGCCTCCTCCCGTACCGGTCGTCGCAGGTGACAGCCCTCCCGACGGTCCCGCGCGCCCCGGCCGGCGACCCCTGGCACGCCCGTCACCCGCTCCCCTCCGCCACCGCCGATGACCAAGCGATTGTGAAATTTTTCACCTGACCTATTGGCCCGGCGTGCCGATCCGTGCTGAGATGCGTCCACACTCAACAGCACAATGGCGCGCTCGGGAGGGCAATGTGGCGCATACCGCCATGTCTGGTTCCGGAACCACCGCTGGTGACGACCCTCTCCAGACCGCGGTATGGCGGCTGCGCTCGCGCGGCTGTTGGACCGACGCAGCGGCTCTGCTCGCACCGCACTCCTCCGTCCCGGCCCGGACGCTCCAGCGGGCCTCGCTGCTCGTCGAGCGCTGCCTGTTCACGGGCGGCGGCTGGCAGGAGGCCGAGGACGCGCTCCGCTCGGCGGAGGCCACGGCGCGCGAGGACCACGAACGGGGCGCCGCCGCGTGCGAGCGCGGCCATCTCGCCTACGCCTCCACCGTCCTCGGCGTACGCGACCGGGCGGACGAGGCCCGGTCGGCGCTGGGGCGGGCGGCGGCGCTGCTGGATCCGACGGCTCACGGCCGCGCGCTACTGGATTTCCGGCGCGGTCTGGTCGCCGAACACCTCGCGGACTCCCCGCAGTCGGCGCGCGCCGCGTACCGCCGCGCCCACGCCGCCGCCACGGCGCACGGCGAGACGCTCCTGCTCTCCTTCACCTGGCGTCATCTGGCCGGACTGGCCCTGAGGGAGGGCGAGTTGGCGGAGGCACGGCACGGCTTCGGCGAATCCCTGCGTATCCGGGAGGAGTTGGGCTATCTGGTGGGCACGGCGCCGGCCCTCGCGGCCCTGGCCGACGCGGAACCGGAGCCGGAGGCGACCCGTCTCCGCGCGGAGGCCGGCCGCCTGTTCAGACTGCTGGGCGGAGTCCCCACCTGGCTCGCGGACCAGCTCACCCCTCCGGCGTCGGCGGCCCCCGCGGTCTGAGTGGTCGGTCAGGGGCGGAAGATCCGCCCCTGGGCCGTTCCTTCCACGGCCCGCACATAGGTCTGGGCGACCTCGGAGACGGGCGTTCCGCCGATGTCGTCCGCACCCATACCGCGCAGGGTTTCCTTGATCCAGCCGGGGCTGATCAGATTGATGCGGAGGTCGCGTGGCAGCTCGCTCGCCGCGTTGCGGACGAAACCCTCCAGCCCGGCGTTGATCAGAGCACCCAGCGAACCGCCCGGCAGCGGGGCGGGAAACGTGCCTCCGGTCAGCGTGACGGAGCCGCCGTCCCGCAGATGCCGCAAAGCCCGCTGGGCAAGGGCCACCTGCCCGAGCAGTTTGCCCCGCGTCCCGGCGGCCATCTCCTCGTCCGTCGCCGAGTCCAGGTCCACCAGCGGACCACTGGCGGCGCAGCACACCACGGCGTCGAGATCGCCCACCGTGTCGAACAGCGCGTCCAAGGAGGGCGGATCCGCCAGATCCGCCCGGACCCGACCACCGCGCGATGCGCCGATCACCTGGTGAGAGACGCTCAGCGCGCTGACAACAGCGCTGCCGATCGTTCCTGTCGCACCTACGACGAGTACCTTCACGCCGCCGATCATGCCATCGGCCGCCCCACGAACGGGTGAGGAAGGAACGTTTTCGCAGCGGCTGTTCGAGTGAAGGGGCGCATACGCGCGTAACGGCATGGCCAGACTGCCCCCGCTCCACTTCCTCCCCCACACACAGAAAGAGGTTCCCGTGAAGAGTCTCGGAAGGACCCTGGTCACCGCCGGTGCCGCCGCTGTTCTCTGTGTCGGCCTCCCGCTCGACGCCCGAGCGGCCGAGGGGCTTCTCTTCTATACGTCGGAATACGGCCCGATCGTCCTGGAGAACCCCACGGACGGCCTGTGCTACAGCGTCGGAAACGCCCAGGACCCGCAGAACTCCACCGACCGTGTCGCGACCTTCTACAGCGCGAAGCAATGCGGGGGCGACGCCACCCGGCTCAAACCCGGCGAAGACGGTCTCCTCGCTTTCGCCTCGGTGAGATTCACCCGCTGACCGCCACCACGCCGCGGTGAGGGCGCGGACGACAACGGCGCTACGTGGTGATCGTTCGTTCACCACGTCAGTGGTTGAGGTTGACCATTTTCCTGGGGTCGACGATGCGGTCGAAGTCCTGTGCGGTGATGTAGCCGGTGGCGAGGGCGGCTTCGCGAAGTGTGGTCCCCTCGTCGTCGGCCTTGTGGGCGATGCGGCTGGCCTTGTCGTAGCCGATCTCCGGTGAGAGTGCGGTGACGAGCATCAGGGAGCGTGCGAGGTAGCTGTCGATCTGCTCACGGTGCAGGTCGGCGCCCTCGATGCAGTAGACGCGCAGTTTCTCGCCGGCGTCCCCGAGGATGCGGGCGGAGTGCAGGAAGTTGTTGATGATGACGGGCCGCATGGCGTTGAGTTCGAAGTTGCCCTGGCTGCCGGCGAAGGCGATGGCGCTGTCCTCCGCGAGTGCCTGGATGCACACCATGACCATCGCTTCGCACTGGGTCGGATTGACCTTGCCGGGCATGATGGAGCTGCCGGGTTCGTTCGCGGGCAGAGCGAGTTCGCTGATGCCGCAGCGGGGGCCCGAGGCGAGCCAGCGCAGGTCGTTGGCGATTTTCATCAGCGGTACGGCCAGCGCCCTCAGCCCGGCCGAGGCCGCCACCATGGCATCCAGACCGCCCTGGGCGGCGAAGGAGTTGGCGGCGGTGCGGAACGGGTAACCCGTCAGATGGGCGATCTCCTCGGCCACGTGCTCGCCGAAGCCCTCGGGGGCGTTGAGACCGGTACCGACCGCGGTCCCTCCGACGGCCAGTTGGTGCAGGCCCGGCAACGTGGCTTCGATACGGTCGACGGCGCCGGACAGCTGGGCGGCGTAGCCGGACCATTCCTGGCCCACGGACAGCGGGACCGCGTCCTCGAGGTGGGTGCGTCCGATCTTGACGATTTCCCACCAGTCACGGGACTTGGCTTCCATCGCCCGCTGAAGTTCCCTCACCTTCGGGAGCAGGTGCTGTTCGATCTGCCGTACGGCGGCGATGTGCATGGCGGTGGGGAAGGTGTCGTTGGAGGACTGGCCCATGTTGACATGGTCGTTGGGGTGGACCGGTGTCTTGGAGCCCAGGGCGCCGCCGACGAGCTGGATCGCTCGGTTGCCGATGACCTCGTTGACGTTCATGTTGCTCTGGGTGCCGGAGCCGGTCTGCCACACGTACAGCGGGAAGTGGTCGTCCAGGGCGCCGTGGATCACCTCGTCGGCCACGTGTGCGATCAGGTCGGCCTTCCACCGCGGCAGGCGGCCCTGGCGGCCGTTGACGAGTGCGGCGGCCTTCTTGACGTAGCCGTAGGCGTGGTACACGGCCTTGGGCATGCGGTCGTCCCCGATGGAGAAGTGGATCAGGGACCGCTGGGTCTGGGCGCCCCAGTAGCGGTCGGCGGGCACTTCGATGGCGCCCATCGAGTCGGTTTCGCGGCGGTGGCCGGTGGCGTCGATGCCGATCGGCACGTCCCGTACCTTCGGCGGCCGCTCATCGGCGTTCTGGTGACGGGCGGTCATGGCGACTCCTCCTTCTCGGACAGCGGTCCGTAGACCGGCTGCCACATGGCGTCCTGCACGGCCTGGACCAGATCATCCGGCCGACGCGTGGCGACCTTGTCCTCGACAGCGGCCTGTACCACCGCCACCGCCACCGTCGCCGACGAGGCGCGCAGGTTCGCCACCGGCGGCAGCAGGGGCGCGCCCGGGGCGCGGGCGTCGACCTGCCCGGCGACCGCCTCCGCCGCGGCGAGCAGCATCCCGGCCGTCATCCGCTTCGCGCCGGAGACGACGGTGCCCAGGCCCAGGCCCGGGTAGAGCAGCGCGTTGTTGGCCTGACCGATGACGTGGCGCACCCCGCCGTGCTCGACGGGGTCGAGCGGGATGCCGGTGGCCGTCAGGACCTTGCCGTCCGTCCAGGCCATCAGATCGGCGGGCCTGGCCTCGATCTTCTCGGTGGGGTTGGACAGCGGGAAGATGACCGGCCGCTCGACGTGCTCGGCCATCGCGGTCACCACGTCCATGTCGAAAGCCCCCGGGGTGGTGGAGGTGCCGATCAGGATGGTGGGGTATACGTGCCGGACGGTGGTCAGCAGGTCGATCTCCCCGTCCGCCCAGCCTTTGACCTCCTCGGTGGGCCGTGCGTAGGGGGCCTGGTAGTCGCGCAGGTCCGGCATGCCCGCCACGAGTAGGCCCTGCTTGTCGACCAGCCACACCCGGCGGGTGGCCTCCGCGCTGTCGAGGCCGTCGCGGACCATGGCGTCGCGCAACTGGTCGGCGATGCCGACGCCGGCGGTGCCGGCGCCGAAGACGACCAGTCGCTGCTCGCGGAACGGCACGCGGGTGATCTTCAGGGCCGACAGGGCGGCGGCCAGGGTGATGGCGCCGGTGCCCTGCATGTCGTCGTTGAACATCCGGTAGCGGTCCCCGTAGGTCTCCAGGATGCGGCGGGCGTTGCCGGGCCCGAAGTCCTCGAAGTGCAGCAGCGCGTTGGGATACAGCTCGGAGACGGTCTCCAGGTACGTCTCGATGAACGCGTCGTACCGCTTGCCCCGGACCCGGCTGTGGCGCAGGCCCAGGTAAAGGGGGTCGTTGAGGAGATTCTCGTTGTCGGTCCCGACGTCCAGCACCACCGGCAGACACCGTGCCGGGTGCAGCCCGGCGGCGGCGGTGTAGGCGGCGAGTTTGCCCACCGAGATCTGGACACCCTGCACGCCCCAGTCACCGATGCCCAGGATCTCCTCGGCGTCGGTGACCACCACCAGGTCGACCTCGTCGCGGTGGAGGCGCAGTGCCTCGAAGGAGCGGCGCACATCCTGCGGCCGGTCGATCGACAGGAAGACTCCGCGAGGGCGCCGGTAGTCGTGGCTGTACCGCTCGATCGCCGCCCCGACCGTCGGATCGTAGACAATCGGCAGCAACTCAGCGAGATGATCAGACAACAGTCGGTAATACAGCACTTCGTTGCGGTCGTGCAGCTGGTCGAGGCTGATGAACTTCGCCAGGTCCGTCGGCTCCCTCTGCACCTGTTCGTACGCACGAAGCGCCTGCTGGTCGAGGGTGAGCTCGGCGTCGGGCAGCCGGCCCACCAGGTCGAGGCGCTCCCGTTCCTCGGCCGTGAAGGCCGTACCGCGATTGGTCAGCGGATCGAGCAGGACCGGAGGTGTATGCATCGGCATGAGAACCACTCCACGGGTATCGTCACTCCGTCCGTTCCCCCGTTCCATGCTTGAGCTTTTCCCCGGTCGGCGCCATTGGAAGGCCCTGGACCAGGCGTTTCCCCGAGTCCGGGCCGACGCGAACCCCCGTGGCCGACGCGAACCTCTCGGCCGCGCGCACCCCAGTGGCGATCGCGCGTGAGAGCAGATACGGCGGCAGGGTCGGCCCGATTATCCAGACGCTGCCCCAGGCCGCCCCGGCGGCGACCCGCCCCGCCACCCTTCCGGACGTACACCGCCGCGCGTACCGTTACGGCCTTCGCACGACCTCACCACCGGCTCGCCATGAACGCGCCGGGTTGACGCCTCCGGTACACCCCCACCGGAAGAGCAAAAGGAACACATCACCCGTAATTCGGGCAATGATTCCGGCTCGCGACACCCCGTGACGGACAGGGAACGATCACCAACAACCCCAAAAGGGGACCCTTGCTGAATTTCCGTCAGATGCCAGAAACGGAACAGAACGACATGTACGTCACCCCATCGTGTGGTGATAAGATCGCCAAGCTTGCCAAGCGGTGCCAAACCCGCTAAGGCATAAAAGGAAAAGTCAGCGCATCGGCCCAGAATTCCGCCACCCCCGGGGGAGAACTATGCCATTAGCCGGGCCTTCAAGGCAGTCCGGCAGGCGAGCATGCGCCGACCCGTCCCATAATCAGTGACCGCGATATGTCTGTGACCGCGAGATCACCCGAACGCACCCTCCAGACATTCAGTACCTGGTGGCCCAGTCGCCCGAAGAGAGTCTTATGACGCAATACTTCCAGGATCCAGCGCTTTGGGGTCTGATCGCTGGTACTCCTGTCGCCGCGACCGCGATCATTCGCGGAAGAAAATCGATCGCCGAGCTACGGAAGGAGAAACAGGAGCTCAAGGCTCATTACGCCACCCTTGAGGACCATTACGCGGAGGCCGTGGAAGAGGCCAAGGACAGGGCGGAAGAAGCCACCAAGACCGCACTGAAGTCCGCTATGCGGACACTTCAGGGCCTCGCCAGCGAACAGCAGCTGGCCATCACCAAACTTCAGGACAAGTACGGCGAACTCCAGATTCTCCAGGACCTCCTGGACATCGACCACATGAATTCGCAGTTCGCCCGGCGTGCGCAGTCCATTGCCGTGCTCTGCGACGGATGGCTCGGTCGCCAGCGCGATCCGGCCTCGCTGTACGACGTGGTCCGCAGCGCGAAGGGCCGTATTCGGCACTTCACCCGTGCCGAGATCCGGGCCCAGAGTAATTTCGCCATTGTCAGCCGGGCCGTCGAGCCGGTCGCGCTCACCCTCGCCGAACTGCTGGACAACGCCACCAGTTACTCGGCACCGGAAACAGTGATCGAGATCAACATCCGGCCCGTGCCCAAGGGCGTCTGCATCATCGTCGATGACGCGGGTGTCGGCATGAACGAGGAAGAGAAGGCCAGGGCGGCCAAGCTCCTGTCGAGCGAACGCTCCCCCGGCGTCTCCGGTCTCGGCAATCCGCCGCAGTTCGGCTTCACCGTGATCGGTGTGCTCGCCGCTCGCTACGGCTTCACCGTGTCCGTGGATTCCACGTCCCCCTACGGCGGTGTGCGCGCGGTGGTGCTGCTCCCCGACGAGCTCCTCACCGCCCTGCCAGAGCGTGCGCCCGAGCCCAAGCCCGAGCCCAAGGAGTTTTCCACCGTGGCAGCGTCCTCCCCGATGCCGCCCGAGGAGAATCCGGTGGCTCCCCCGACCACATTCGGCGGTCTCCCGAAACGGCGGAGGAGGGGCGCGATATCCATCGTGCCGACCGCCGACAGTTCGGACGCCCCGGCTCGCTCCAGCGAACAAGCCGCCTCCGTCATGGGCGCGTTCCAGCGGGGTACGCAGTCGGGCCGCCGTACCACCAACTCAAGCAGCGAAGGGCATGAGACTCAGTGAATTACGATCTGTCATGGATGCTTGACAGTGCCCTTGAAGTGCCCGAAGCACGGCACGCGATCCTCGTCTCGGCCGATGGTCTGCTCATGGCCCGCTCGAAGGATGTCGGCAAGGATCACGCCGACACCGTCGCCGCGGCGATGAGCGGAATGCAGTCGCTGAGCCGAACGGTCGCCGACTTCTGCGGCGGCCCGCCGAGCAACCGGCCGCAGTGGCGCCAGACGCTGGTGGAGTTCGACCACGGCTGGGTCTTCCTCATCTCCGCCGGCGAGGGCGCCTACCTCGCCGTTTCAGCGTCGCCCGACGTCGACATGGCCGAGATCACCTTCCGTATGCAGCAGCTCGTCGGCCAGCTCGGCAAATCCCTGACCAGTCCCCCTCGCGAGATTGCTGACACCAAGGCATGACCACATCAGATGAGCCGGATCAGGAACCAATAGCCCCGCAATTAGTGCGACCGTATGTCATCACCAACGGCCGCAGCCTGCTCAGTGACCACGAGTTCTCCTTGATCACTCTGGTCACAGCGGCCGAGGACATACCCAGAACGGGGAATCTCGATCCTGAGAAGCGCCGTCTGCTGGAGTTGTGTTCAGGGGGTTATCTCTCGGTCGCCGAAATAGTCGGACACTCTCAGCTCCCGGTGGGTGTCGTCAAAATCCTGCTGTCCGACCTCACGGAGGAGGGGTATATCTTCACACGCGCCCCCATACCTGCCGCGAAACTCGTCGACCGGCACATACTTGAGGAGGTGCTGAATGGCCTTCAAGCCCGCTTTGGATGACGGTGTCTATCTACGCGAGTCGGTGCAGACCGCCGCGAAGATTCTGGTGGTCGGGCATTTCGCCGTGGGAAAGACGACATTCATCGGGACCATGTCCGAGATCCCGCCGCTGCGCACCGAAGAACTGATGACGCAGGCCGGCGAGGGAATCGACGACCTCAAGGGCACGCCGGGCAAGACCACGACGACGGTGGCCATGGACTTCGGCCGCCTCACGCTCAGCGACAGGCTGGTCCTCTACCTCTTCGGCACACCCGGGCAGCAGCGCTTCGTCCAGGTGTGGGAAGACATGTCCAGGGGCGCCCTCGGCGCACTGGTGCTGGTGGATCCCGAGCGCCTCGAAGAGTCCTTCCCGGTGATGGACCTGGTCGAGCACTACGGAATTCCCTACACCATAGCGGTAAATCGATTCGACGACACCGAGACTCATCAGGACGAGGAAATACGAGAGGCTCTCGACCTGCTCCCCGAGACGCCCCTCGTCAATTGTGACGCGCGGGACCAACGGTCATCAGCGAACGCTCTCATCGTCCTCGTCCGTTACCTCCAGTCACGCCTTCGCTAGGAGTTCGGCATGCAATCTCATTCGGAATTCCAGGACCCACCACCTGGCTGCCCGGCGCACAACAGCGGTTTGCGCGTGCCCCTGCACGGTCCCGAATTCGCTGCCGCCCCGGACGCCTTCTACGAGCACATGCGGCACTACGGCCCCGCCGCGCCGGTGGAGTTGGCCCCCGGGGTGGAGGCCTCGCTCGTCACGGACTACGCGGCGGCGCTCCATGTGCTACAGAACCCCGAGGCCTTCGCACGGGACTCGCGCCGCTGGCGCGCGCTGAACGAGGGCCGGGTGCCCCTCGACAGCCCGGTCCTGCCCATGATGATGTACCGGCCGAACCCGATGTTCACCGACGGCGCCGAGCACTTGAGGCTCCGTCAGGCCGTGACGGAGAGCCTGGCCAAGATCGACACGCACCGGGTGACCCGGCATGTCGAGCGCGTCGCCTCGTACCTCATCAGCCAGTTCAGCGGCCGGGGCAAGGCCGATCTGATCGGCGACTACGCGCAGGTGCTGCCACTGCTCGTCTTCAACGACCTGTTCGGCTGCCCGGCCGAGATCGGTGACCGGCTGGTCTTCGGGCTCTCCGGCATCTTCGACGGCATCGACGCGGAGAAGGCGAACGAGGTCCTGATGGAGGGGCTGGGCGAACTCGTCGCGCTCAAGCGGGCCAAGCCCGGCGACGACGTGACCTCCTGGCTGATGCAGCATCCGGTCGGGCTCACCGACGAGGAGATGGTCCATCAGCTCCTGCTGCTCATCGGTGCGGGCACGGAGCCGCTGTCGAATCTGATCGCCAACTCCCTGCGGGTACTGCTGTCCGACGACAGGTACACCGACGGACCGCACTCGGCCGGCCTGCTGGTCGAGGACGCCATCAACGACGTCCTCTGGAACAGCACCCCCATAGCCAACTACGCCGCGCACTACCCGCTGTACGACGTCGACCTCAACGGCAGCAAGCTGGACGCCGGTGATCCCGTACTCATCAGCTTCGCCGCCGCCAACACCGACCCGGCCCTGTCCGTGAGCCGTCAGACGCTCAGCAAGCGGGCGCATCTGGCCTGGGGCGCCGGCCCGCACGCCTGCCCGGCGAAGGACCCGGCGCTGCTCATCTCCGTACTGGCCATCGAGAAGCTCCTCAACGGCCTGCCGGACATCGAGCTGGCGGTGCCCGCGGACACGCTGCTCTCCCGGCCCGGCCCGTTCCACCGGGCGCTCAGCGCCCTTCCGGCCCGTTTCACCCCGGTACGGAAAGAGAAGTCGGCATCGGTACCGTATCCGGCGAACAGCGGACGTACTGCCGGAAATGCCCCCGTGCGGGAGCCGCAGAACAAGCCGCAGAAGGGTAGCTTCTGGAGCGGATTCCTCGCCTGGTGGAAGGTGTGAGATCCGCAACAAAGCGGGGTCCTTTACCTTCGCATGAAGGTTCAACCGTAGGGGTAGACAGGGTGGGCGAATCTTACGTGATGCCTTGAAAAGGAGTCTCCGTGGAGCCCTCCCTGACTACCTCGTCGGTAGATCGACGCGCTGTAGTCTCGATATTCTCTCGTCTGCGTACATCCAATGGCCAATCGAATCCATTGCCTCTCTACGCAGAACTCAGAGCAATAGGGGGTATCATCCCCGCCCCCTGGGGTGGGCATCTGGTGACCTCCTACAACCTCTGTGACCAGGTACTGAGGAACAAGACCTGGCAGGTTCCCGACAGCGAGTGGCGCGCCAGGCAGGGCGCGGCGACCCGTTGGAACGCCTCCTCTTCGCGGGAAATGGGAAAGACACTGCCCGCACTGAACCCGCCGCACCACACCCGGGTGCGGCGGTCGGTCGGAAACACCTTCGACCGTAAATCCCTCGCGAATTCCAAGGGTTCGATCGAGAAGACCACGGAGCAATTGCTCGACCAGCTCACCGAGAAATTGCGGAGCGGTCGGGTCGATTTCAGTTCGCTGGTCAGCGAAGAATTGCCCATCATCACGATCGGTGAATGGCTCGGCCTGCCGCCCTCCGATTATCACTGGCTCCGCTCACTCACCCGTGATCAGGTGTTCTCGCAGGAATTGCTCCCGACGCCGAGCCAGCTCGCGCTGTCGGACGCCGCCACCGCCCAATTGCGCGAGTACTTCACCGCGGTGATACGTGAACGCCGCCGCGAGCCGGGCGACGATCCGATCTCGGAGTGGCTGCGGACCTGGGACGGCCTCGAAGTCGACCAGGAGACGGCCGACGAAGCCGTCTACTTCCTCTCGTTCCTCTTCCTCCTGGCCGCGCCGGAGACGACGGCGACGCTTCTCTCCCACATGGTGTGGCTCCTGCTGAAGCACCCTCGCCAACTGCGCTGGCTGCACACGCATCCGGAGCACATACCGGGAGCCATCGAGGAGGTGCTCCGCTACGACTCGCCGAACCACGTGGTCAGCAGGGTCGCCGCCGAGGACACCACCCTGGGCGGCACGGATATCCAGCGGGACCAGATGGTGCATCTCATGGTCGGCGTCGCCAACCACGACCCGGAGCAGCACGCCGAGCCGGAGCTCTTCGACGTACGGCGCAAGGCCACGCACCTCAGCTTCAGCGGCGGGATCCACTACTGCATCGGCGCGCCGCTGGCCCGGCTGGAGGCGACGACCCTGCTGACGTCCCTGCTGAGGAGGCTGCCCGATCTCCGTCTCGACGGGGATCCCGTCTGGGCGCCCCGCGTGGGTTTCCGGCGGATTCTGGAACTCCCGGTGACCAGAGCCTGACCTGCGGTCAGGGCAAAAAGCGACGCAACACATTGAGAACTGACACATACACAGGGAACGGCGTGGTGGAAGAGTTCAAGGCACTCCGGGTCATACAGGAAGGGCCCGTGCTGAAGGTGGAGTTGAACTCCCCCGAGACCGGCAACGCCGTCTCCGGCACGCTCCTAGACGATCTGCTCTCGGTACTGAGCACCCTTCAGAACGACCCGGGAATCCGGGTGTTGATCCTCTCCGGCGCGGGGGACAACTTCTGTCTCGGTGGAGACCGCGCGGAATTCGCCGAATTCCTGGCCGCGGACCCCAGTGGGGTGAGCCTTCGCACCCTGGCCAAGAAGGCACGCCGGGTCTGCGACGCGCTCGCGACGGCCGATGTGGTCACCGTCGCCCGGCTGCACGGCGACGTCATAGGGGCGGGACTCGCTCTCGCGGTGTTCTGCGATCTGCGGGCAGGGGCGGACGACTGCCGTTTCCGTATGCCCGAACTCGCTCTGGGTATGCCTCCGGCCTGGGGAGGCGCCCTGCCCAGACTGATACAGGAGGCGGGAGCCGCCAAGGTCCGCGAGCTGCTGCTGACCGGTGACAATTTCGACGCGGCGACAGCGGTGGAGCTGTCCGTCCTGCACAAGGTCGTCCCGGTGGACGAACTCGACAACACTGTCGAGGCGTGGGTCAGGCCGATGGTCCGCCGGTCCGCGGCGGCGCTGCGGACCGCCAAGGTGATGCTGAACGCCTACGGGGGCGCGAACCGTCTCGCGGACACCACTCTCCTCGACGCGGAGCTGATGACCTCGGCGCTGACAATGGCGGCGGCCGCCTCCCGCCAGCGCTGACACCGGCGAACCGGTGACTCGAAGCGCCCCGAGAACGGTGGCGCCGGGCAATCCGTGCGGTTCAGCCGGCCGAGCCCGTGACGTGTTCCTGTACCAGCGACCGCACCACCGGCAGATCCCGCGCCATCAACGCGTCGAGCAGCGCGGAGTGTTCCGCGGCGTCCGCGATGAGATCGGCACGGCGTACGGCCGGGGCACTGACCAGTGGCCACTGCGAGCGCCGGTGCAAATCGTCCACGACCATGACCAGTTGCTCGTTGCCCGAGAGGGCGAGCAGCGCGCGGTGGAAGGCTCGGTCGCTCTCCGCGTACGCCGCGCGGTTCCCGACGGCCGCCGCGGCGCCCGTCGCCTCCGCCAACGGGGCCAGTTCCGCCCACTGTTCGGCGGATACGGTACGGGCCAGCCGCAGCATCACCGGCACTTCGAGCAGGGCGCGTACCTCGGCCAGTTCGGCCCGTTCACGGGCGCTGCGCTCGATGACGCGGAAGCCGCGGTTGAGCACGACCTCGACGGCGCCCTCCAGTGCGAGCTGCTGCATGGCCTCGCGTACCGGGGTGGCGGAGACACCGAAGCGCTCGCCGAGCACGGGGGCGGAGTAGACCTCTCCGGGGGCCAGCTCACCGCTGACGAGCGCGGTGCGCAGGGCGTCGAGGATCTGTCCGCGTACGGAATGACGGCGTACCGGCGAGGACGGGCACGGATGCGGGGACGGCGACGGGGAGGAGGGCGGTGTTGGGGACGAGGACGGTGACGGTGACGGGGACGGGGGCGGTGACGGGGACCGCGTGGGGCAGCCGGACCGGTCCCGCTCACCGTGTGTGTGCTCGCCGCGCACCTGCTCCGGCACCCGCCGGGACCCGGCGGCCGACGCCCCGGACGTTCCCGACGTCCCCGCCGCGTACGGCCGCGACTCGGCCGCGTCGCGCGCTCTGCCCTGTTCCATCCTTGTCCACCTCCTTCTCCTCGCCTGTGCACGATAGGCCGACCGGGCCGCAGTTCAAACCTCGATCACATCGGGTAAGGTAAGGCTTACCTGCAAACGATCCCGATTCGGTGGTCCCTGCATGACCCTGCCCACCCTGTTGCCCGGCCACCTCGCCTCGCCCGTGACGGACGCGTATGCCCGTCTGGCAGAGGTGTTCCCCGCGCTGAGCATCGACCAGCTCACCGAGAGTGAGCGGCCCCCGGCCGAGGGCGGCTGGGTGAGCGCGGCGGATCTGGCGGCCGGGGGCGCGGCCCTCGATACGTTTCTCGCCTGGGACGAGGCGCAGGTGCGTCGAGACTACGGACAGGAGGCGCGCCCCGATGTGGTCGCCGGCTTCGCCTTCCACCGGTACGCCTGGCCGGCCTGTCTGCTGATCACCGTGCCCTGGTTCCTGCACCGCAGAGTGCCCCGCCTGCCCGTCGAGGCCGTGTCCTTCCACCGGACGCTGGGCCGGATGACCGTCCGGATAGACGACTTCGCGTGTCTGCCGGACGACCCGGCCGCGGCACTGCCCGGCGCCCGGGTCGTCCCGGACGAGGAGGCCCTGCGCGCCGAGGTGCGGGCGGCCGTCGCCGGCCATCTCGCGCCGGTTCTCGACGGCTTCGCCCCGCGGATGCGGCGCGGTCGGCGAGCGCTGTGGGGGATGGCGACCGACGAGATCGTCGAGGGCCTCTGGTACATCGCCCATCTGCTGGGCGAGGAGCGGTACGCGATGGCGGAGCTGGAGCGGCTGATGCCGGGCACGACCGCGCCGTATGTCGGGACGGCGGGTTTCCGCGAGCTGACCGGTCCCGACGGCGAATCTTTGCCGACCCGTGACCGGGCCAGTTGTTGCCTCTTCTACACGCTGCGCCCCGAGGACACCTGCGTCACCTGTCCGCGTACCTGCGACAACGACCGGGTCCGGAGGCTCTCCGCGGGCGTCTGACTCCGCGTCACCCTCGGTCCCACGCCACCCGCAGGGGTGATATTAATCGAACATGACAGTCACCTGCCGAACGGCGGTGTCAGCCGTTCGTGCCTCTTTACGTGCTGCACCGCCTCGTTGGTGTTCTCTTGTCCCGAAACCCCCTGAGCGTCACCGCACTTCCGCCAAAATGGCGTCCCAAACGCCCTACTGCGATGCAAGGAACACCGCATGCGACTGACAGACATATCGCTGAACTGGCTGCTTCCGGGCGTCGTCCTGCTCGTCGGAATCCTGGTGGCGGCCGCGGTGTTCGCGCGCGGCAAGCGCGCGGCTGACAAGCCCGCACCCATCGAGGATTCCTGGGAACGCAGCGAGGAGCGCCGCAGGCGCAAGGAAGCCATCTACGGCATCGCCTCCTACGCGCTCCTCTTCTGCTGCGCGGCGGTCGCCGCCGCGCTCTCGTTCAAGGGCCTGGTCGGCTTCGGCCAGGAGAACCTCGGCCTCAGCGGAGGCTGGGAGTATCTCGTCCCGTTCGGTCTCGACGGAGCGGCCATGTTCTGCTCCGTGCTCGCGGTGCGCGAGGCCAGCCACGGCGACGCGGCCCTCGGCTCGCGGCTGCTGGTGTGGACGTTCGCCGGTGCCGCCGCCTGGTTCAACTGGGTGCACGCCCCCACGGGTCTCGGCCATGAAGGCGCTCCGCAGTTCTTCTCCGGCATGTCCCTCTCGGCCGCGGTCCTGTTCGACCGCGCGCTGAAGCAGACCCGCCGTGCGGCACTGCGCGAGCAGGGCCTTGTCCCCCGCCCGCTGCCGCAGATCCGGATCGTACGGTGGCTGCGGGCCCCCCGCGAGACCTTCGGCGCCTGGTCGCTGATGCTGCTCGAAGGCGTCCGTACGCTGGACGAGGCGGTCGACGAGGTTCGCGAGGACCGCCGCCAGAAGGAGCACAACCGGCACCGCAGGCGGGAGCAGGAGAAGCTGGACCGCGCGCAGATCAAGGCGCTCAACCGTCAGCACCGAGCCTGGGGCCGGGGACGTGGTGGCCGTCAGGTGGCCCTTCCTGCCATGAACTCGGGATCGGGCTCGCCGCAAGCCGTCGAAGCCGCCGCGGAGCCTGCCATAGTGGAGCTGGAGCCCGGTCAGCTCAACCAGCGCTCTCGGCTCTCCCTTCAGCCCGTGAAGGCCACTGAGACTCCCCGTACGGTCGACCTGACCGCGGAGGACGACACCATGGCGCTGCCCAGGCTCGACTCCCTGGAGCGCAAACTCAAGGATCTGGAGCAGCAGTTCGGCTGACGCGGGCAGCTTCGCTGACGCGGACAGGTCGGCTGGAGCGACCTCGGGGGAACAGCACTCGGACCGGTGTGACGGACAGCCGTCACGCCGGTCCGCTGTTTCGTCCCGCCCCACTCTCTCCCTCACCGCCCTCTCTCCCCTACCGGGCTCTCTCCCTTACCGAGTTCCCTCCCTCACCGGTCTTACGCCGCCTCGCCGTTGAGCTCGAACCACACCACCTTGCCCGCCGGCCTCGCCCGTATCCCCCAGTCGTCCGCGAGGCTCCGTACCAGCGCGAGCCCCCTGCCGTGCGTCGCGTCGTCGGGCACCGGCCGCTCCGGCGCGGGCGGCGTCGGCACCCCCGCGACGAAGTCCCGCACCTCCACCCGCAGCCGGGAGTCCGCGAAGGTCGCGGTGACCACGGCGCCGTCGTCCGTATGCACGAGCGCGTTCGTGACCAGCTCGCTGATCAGCAGCTCCGCCACCGCCGCGGAGTCCCGCTCCTGCCAGTGCCGCAGCATCTCCCTTAACGCGTGGCGTACTTCGGGAACGGCCGCGAGATCGGCGCCCCCCACTCTGCGTCGCAGATCTCTCATCACTCTTTCCCCCCGCTCATGACGTCCCTCTCCCCGCTGGTCCGGACCCGCCCCGCGCTCGTATGCGTACAGGAGATGCATTCCCCACCCGGAATGGACCACTCATGGTGTTCATCACCTGATCGCGGCGGTGGGGGCAGACGGCGCGCGGCGGGTGCGCGAGGACTGCCCGGGGAAGTGAGGGGGGAGTGAAACCGTGCGATCCGATCCCGAGGAGCGAGGAGCACCGATGCACGACGACCGATCCCTGGTGGAAGGGCGGCTGGAACGGGCGCTGCGCCAGTTCATCCGTCCCGCGCAGTACGCGGCCCGGGAGCCGCTCTCGCTCTCCGTCTGGCACGCGCCGGGCGAGCCGGTACCGGTGGAGCAGGCGCTCCAGGGCTCCTACGAGCCGTTCACGACCGGTACGGAGTGGGGCTCTCCCTGGTCCACCAGCTGGTTCCGGCTGGAGGGCGTGGTCCCCGAGTCCTGGGCCGGGCGGCCGGTCGAGGTGGTCATCGACCCCGGATTCACCGGTGCGGGGCCCGGTTTCCAGGCCGAAGGTCTGGTGTACGACACCGCGGGCGTCCCCCTCAAGGGCATCCATCCACGCGACCGGCACATCCCCGTCGCCGCGCCCGCGGCCGGTGGCGAGCCCGTCCGTCTGCTGCTGGAGGCGGCTGCCAATCCGGCCGTCCTGCACGACTTCCGGCCGACGCTCCTCGGTGACGTACTGACCGCGGGCGACCGTCCGCTCTACCGTTTCACCGCCGCCGATCTGGCCGTTCTGGACGAGGAGGTCTGGCATCTGATCCTCGATGTCGAGGTGCTCACGGAGCTGATGCGCGAGCTGCCCGCCGACCGCTCACGCCGCCATGAGATCCTGCGCGCCCTGGAGTCCATGCTCGACGCGCTCGATCTGCACGATGTGGCGGGCACGGCCGCCGCCGCGCGCGGTGAGCTGACGGAGGTGCTCTCCCGGCCAGCGTCCCCGAGCGCCCACCGGATCTCGGCGGCCGGGCACGCCCATATCGACTCGGCCTGGCTGTGGCCACTGCGGGAGACGGTACGGAAGGCGTCGCGCACCTTCGCCAATGTCACGGCGCTCGCCGCCGACTACCCGGAGCTGGTCTTCGCCTGCTCGCAGGCGCAGCAGTACGCCTGGGTGCGGGACCATCAGCCGCGTATCTGGGAGCGGATCAAGCAGGCGGTGGTGGACGGGACATGGGCGCCGGTGGGCTCCATGTGGGTGGAGTCGGACGCCAATATGCCGGGCGGTGAGGCGCTCGCCCGGCAGATCGTGCACGGCAAGCGGTTCTTCCTGGAAGAGCTGGGCGTCGAGACGGAGGAGATCTGGCTGCCCGACTCCTTCGGATACACGGCGGCCTTCCCGCAGTTGGCGAAGCTCGCCGGGGTGAAGTGGTTCCTCACCCAGAAGCTCTCCTGGAACCAGTCCAACAAGATGCCGCACCACTCCTTCTGGTGGGAGGGCATCGACGGCTCGCGCGTCTTCACCCACTTCCCGCCGGTCGACACCTACAACTCGCAGTTCCATGGCTCCGAACTGGCCCACGCTGAGCGGAACTTCGCCGAGAAGGGCCGGGCGTCCCGCTCGCTGGTGCCGTTCGGCTGGGGCGACGGCGGTGGCGGCCCCACCCGCGAGATGATGGAGCGGGCACGGCGGCTGAAGTCCCTGGAGGGCTCGCCCCGGGTCGAGATCGAGCACCCGGCGGCCTTCTTCGCGGCGGCCGAGGAGGAGTACGGCGACCGGGCCCCGGTCTGGTCGGGCGAGCTGTATCTGGAGCTGCACCGTGCCACGTACACCACCCAGGCCAAGACCAAGCAGGGCAACCGGCGTGCCGAACATCTGCTGCGGGAGGCCGAGTTGTGGGCGACGGCGGCGGCGCTGCGCTCCGGGGGCCATGCCGCTCCGTACGCGTATCCGTACGAGGAGCTGGACCGGATCTGGAAGACGGTGCTGCTGCACCAGTTCCATGACATCCTGCCGGGTTCGTCGATCGCCTGGGTGCACCGGGAGGCGCGCGCGACCTACGCGGCGGTACGGGACGAGCTGACGGGCATCATCGGGGACGCGCTGGCGGCGCTGGGCGGCGACGGGAGTGCGGTGGGGGTGTGGAACGCGGCCCCGTTCGCCCGCCGCGATGTCATCGCGGCCCGCGCCACCGATGTGGCGGAGGGTGTGGTGACGCAGTCGCTGGCCGACGGTGAGGTCCTCGCTCCGGCCCTGGTCAGGGCGGTGGCGCCGGGCACGTTCACCCCGCTCGCCCCGGCCCCCGTGACGGCCGTGCCGGCCGACGGCGGCTACGTGCTGCGCGATCAGCGACTGGAGGTGGTCATCGACGCGGACGGGCTGCTCGCCTCCGTAAGGGATCTCGTCGCGGACCGTGAGGTGCTCGCGCCCGGCGGCCGGGGCAATCTGTTGCAGCTGCATCCCGACCACCCCAATCAGTGGGACGCCTGGGACATCGACCGGCACTACCGCCGCCGGCACACCGATCTGACCGCCGCCGACTCCGTCGAGCTGATCGAGGAGGGGCCGCTGAGGGCGGCGGTACGGGTGGTGCGGACGTTCGGGGCGTCCCGGATCACACAGGAGATCAGGCTCACCGCCGACACCCGGCGGGTCGATATCGTCACCGAGGTCGACTGGCAGGAGTCGGAGAAGGTCCTCAAGGCCGCGTTCCCGCTCGATGTGCACGCCGAACGGTCCACCGCCGAGGTGCAGTTCGGCCATGTGCACCGGGCGACGCACGACAACACCGGCTGGGACGCCGCCCGGTTCGAGATCTGCGCGCACCGCTGGCTGCGGGTCGCGGAGCCCGGCTACGGCGTCGCGCTGCTCAACGACTCGACCTACGGGCACGATGTGACCCGGACGCCGCACCCCGACGGGCTCGGCACGACCGTACGGCTGACGCTGCTACGCGCACCGCACAGCCCGGACCCGGAGACCGATCTGGGCACGCACCGCTTCCGGTACGCGCTGCTGCCCGGCGGGACGGTGGAGGAGACCGTACGGGAGGGCCTGGCGCTCAATCTGCCGCTGCGTGTGGCACCGGCGCCGGAGCAGGTGCCGCTGGTGAATGTCGACCACCCGGCGGTGACCGTGGAGGCGGTCAAGCTCGCCGAGGACCGGAGCGGGGATGTGATCGTACGGCTCTACGAGTCGGCCGGCGGCCGGGCCGAGGCGACGCTGCGGGTCGGTTTCCCGGTGATCGGGGCGCGGGTGACGGATCTGCTGGAACGGCCGCTGCACGACGCGGAGACGGACGAGGAGGGACTGCGGCTGCGGCTGCGGCCGTTCCAGATCCTGACGCTGCGGCTCACGCCCGCCTGAGCCTTTGAGGCGAACGGGGTGAACCGGGCCGTGGGTATCACAGCCGGGGCACGTTCCGCAGGTTGGAGCGTGCCATCTGGACCATGCGGCCCACCCCGCCTTCCAGGACGATCTTGCTGGCCGAGAGCGCGAATCCCGTCACCATGTCGGCGCTGATCTTCGGTGGGAGGGACAGTGCGTTCGGGTCGGTGACGATATCGACCAGCGCCGGGCCCCTGTGCTTGAAGGCGTCCTTGAGCGCGCCCGCGAGCTGCCGGGGCTTCTCCACCCGTACCCCGTAAGCTCCGGCGGCGCGGGCGACGGCGGCGAAGTCCGGGTTGTGGTTGGTCGTGCCGTACGAGGGCAGCCCGGCCACCATCATCTCCAGCTCCACCATGCCGAGCGCGGAGTTGTTGAACAGGACGATCTTCACCGGCAGGTCGTACTGGACGAGGGTGAGGAAGTCGCCCATCAGCATGGAGAATCCGCCGTCCCCGGACATCGAGACGACCTGGCGGTTCCGGTCGGTGAACTGCGCCCCGATGGCCTGCGGCAGCGCGTTGGCCATCGAGCCATGGCTGAACGAGCCGATGACACGGCGCCGTCCGTTCGGTGTGAGATAGCGGGCCGCCCAGACATTGCACATGCCGGTGTCGACGGTGAACACGGCGTCCTCGTCGGCGAGTTCGTCCAGTACGGAGGCGACGTACTCGGGGTGGATCGGGACATGCTTCTCGACCTTGCGGGTGTACGCCTTGACCACGCCCTCCAGCGCGTCGGCGTGCTTCTTCAGCATCTTGTCGAGGAACCTACGGTCCGTCTTGGCCCGTACGCGCGGCGTCAGACAGGTCAGGGTCTCGCGGACGTCTCCCCAGATGGCGAGGTCCAGCTTGGAGCGGCGGCCGAGGTGTTCGGGCCTGATGTCGACCTGGACGATCTTGACATCGTCGGGCAGGAAGGCGCTGTACGGGAAGTCCGTGCCCAGCAGGATCAGCAGATCGCACTGGTTGGTGGCCTCGTAGGCGGCGCCGTAGCCGAGAAGTCCGCTCATCCCGACGTCGTACGGGTTGTCGTACTGGATCCACTCCTTGCCGCGCAGTGCGTGCCCGACGGGGGACTTGACGCGCTCGGCGAACTCCATCACCTGGGCATGCGCGCCGGCCGTACCGCTGCCGCAGAAGAGGGTGATCCGGTCCGCCTCGTCGATCATGCGGGCGAGCTTGTCGATCTCCGCGTCGCCGGGGCGTACGGACGGCCGGGAGGTGACGAGCGCGTGCTCCTCCGCCTTCTCGGGGGCGGGCGCGGAGGCGATGTCGCCGGGCAGCGTGACCACGCTGACGCCGCTCTGCCCGATGGCGTGCTGGATCGCCGTCTGGACGAGGCGCGGCATCTGTTTCGGGTTGGAGATCATCTCGTTGTAGTGACTGCACTCGCCGAACAGCAGACTCGGGTGGGTCTCCTGGAAGTAGCCGAGACCGATCTCGCTGGACGGGATGTGGGAGGCGAGGGCGAGGACGGGCGCCATGGAGCGGTGCGCGTCGTAGAGGCCGTTGATGAGATGCAGATTGCCGGGGCCGCAGGAGCCGGCGCAGGCGGCGAGCTTGCCGGTGATCTGGGCCTCGGCACCGGCCGCGAAGGCGGCGGTCTCCTCGTGCCTGACCTGGATCCAGTCGATCGCGCGGGTACGGCGGGTGGCGTCGACGACGGGGTTGAGGCTGTCCCCGACAACCCCGTACAGCCGTTTGACCCCTGCCCTGACGAGGAGGTCGACGAACTGTTCCGCCACACTCTGCTTGGCCATGGAAGCGCACCCCTTCTGTCCGGTGTCCATCAACGCATGCCGGACGCGGTTACGCCTCCCAGACGCCGACCGCCGTGCGGTCGTCGGCGTAACCCTTCACCCGCAGCCGGGTGTCCGCGAGGAACTCGGCCATACCGGGTGGACCGCCCGGACCCCAGCGGTCGGCCAGTTCGCGGGCGAGGGCGGGCTCACCGCGCAGCGGTTCGGACAGACCGGCGCTGCACAGCAGGAGGGCGTCACCCGGACGTGCCACCGAGGCGCGGAACCGGAACGGCTCGGGCGGCGGAGGCGGCTCCTCGCCGTACGGGGAGGGGGCGTACGGGGAGGGGGCGTACGGGGACGGGGGCTTCGTGATCGCCAGATCCATCGTCAGCCGGTCGCCCTCGGGTGTTTCGGCCGGCGAGGGGCCGAAGCCGGTCACGGGCGCGCCGGTGGAGGGGGCGGGCTCGGCGACAGGGGGCTCCAGGTCCTGCCACGCACCGTCCCTGAGCCGGAAGAGACCGCCGTCACCGACCCCGAAGAACACGCGTGTACGGCAGTCGGGATCGGCGGAGAGCAGCAGACAGCGCAGGCCGGCGCTGTACTGCCCCGGAGGCAGCCCCAGTTCGGCGGCGCGGGCCCGGAGCTTGCCGAACCCCCGGTCGGTCAGCCGGTGCAGCCCGGACTTGAGATCGCCCCTGCGGTCCGCCCTTATGTCCGCGGAGAGGCTGCCGTGGCTGCGTCCGACGGCGCCGCCGATCCACCGGACCACGTCCGCCGCGGCGCGATGCGCGCCCTCGGTGGCGCGGGCGCCGCTGGCCACGGCGACGAGCACGAGCGCGTCGGCGCCGTCCCCGAAGCGGGCGGTCAGCAGCGCGTCGCGGCGGGGATCGCCGCAGTAGCGCGCGGAGTCGCCCCGTACGGACATGGCGCGCAGGGTGTACGCGCCGTAGCGCGCGCCGTCGAGGACGGTGTCGGCGACGATCTCGTCCATCCGGTCGGCGTGCGCGGCGGGCAGGGCGGTGGGCTCGGGGTCGTAGGTGGGCGGCCTGTCGCCCACATGGGTGACGGGGGCGGGCGGGGCAGGCGGGACGGCGGGCTCGCGGGGCGCGGGGGTGACGGGCTCACGGGGCGCGGAGGCGACGGGAGTTGGCCGGCGCGGGTCCGGGGGCCGGGGCGTGGGCGTGGGCTGGGACCGGGGTGACTCGGCCGTGGCGCCCGGCAGCGGTCGCGCGTCGCTGGGCGTGTAGGGAGCGGCCGGCTCCCACGGTGCCCACGCGGCGGGGGGCTGCGGTCGCGGTCGCTCCGGAGCCACGGTTTCCGGCCACGTCCCGGCCACGTCCGACATCCAGTCCACGACCGCGTCCGACACCGCCTCCGACACCGCCTCCGACACCGCGTCCGCCGCCGAGTCGAAGCGGTCGTCGAGCGTGTCACCCGCCGCCGGGGCCGGACCGGTGTCCGGCGTGGACGCGTCGTACAGCCGGTTCCACCAGTCGCCGTCGGCCGACTTCTCCCCCTGCTGGCTCATGACCCTATTTTCGACCGCGGCAGGGACGCGAAAACGGAGCGCGGGGAAAAGAAAACGGGGCGCGGGGAAAAAGGGTGGCGAGAAGAGGGCGGGGAGAAACCCGGAATCCGCCGGGCGACCCCACCCCCCACGGGAAGGACGCCCGGCGGACGTTCACAGATTCGAGCAGAGCCAAGTCATGCATACCCAGGTGGCATATGACCGGTCTGGTGCCGCTGTGATGGCGCCACCTTGGCAGACAGACGGCCTGTACAGGGATGATGAGGGCGGCGGGTTTACGCCGTGGCCGGTTTCCGCCACGACCCGTGGCGGAAAGAGTGCGGCCGGGAAGGCCGCGCGGGCGTCCAGGGAGGGGTAGGCAGGGATGCTGGGAGCGATAGGTCTCGACGAGAGACAGGAGTCCGCGTACCGCGCGCTGGTGGCGATCGGCGCCGCGGAGGTGGCGGATCTGGCCCATCGGCTCGCGCTCCCCGAGCCCGACACCGAACGGGCCCTGCGCCGGCTGGAACGGCAGGGCCTGGCCGCGCGGTCCTCGTCCCGTGCCGGACGCTGGGTCGCGGCGCCGCCGGCCGTCGCGCTCGGCGCGCTGCTCACCCAGCACCGCCATGAGCTGGAACAGGCCGAACTGGCCGCCGTGCTGCTCGCGGAGGAGTACCGCGCGGAGGCCACCGAGCCCGCGGTGCACGATCTGATCGAGGTGGTGACGGGCGCGAGCGCGGTGGCCCACCGCTTCCGCCAGTTGCAACTGGGCGCCGCGGAGGAGGTCTGCGCCTTCGTCACCGGCCGGCCGGTGGCCATGACCGGGATGGACAACGAGGCCGAGGAGCGGGCGGCCGCGCGCGGGGTCGTGTACCGGGTGGTGCTCGAACGCGAGGTGCTCTCGCTGCCCACCGGTGTCACCGAACTGTCCGCCGCGCTCGGCCGCGACGAGCAGGTCCGGGTGACCGAGCGGGTACCGACGAAGCTGGTGGTGGCGGACCGCGCCCTGGCGATGGTGCCGCTGACGGGCCGTGGGGTCGGGCCGGCGGCCCTGGTCGTGCACGCCAGCGGACTGCTGGAGTCGCTGTTGGGGCTCTTCGAGGCGGTGTGGCGCGAGGCGCTGCCGCTACGGCTCGGCACCGGCGGCACGGTCACGGAGCTCGGCCTTCCCGGCCCTGACACCACCGACCTGGAGATCCTGTCCCTGCTGCTCGTCGGCATGACCGACGCGAGCGTGGCCAAACAGCTGGACCTGGGGCTGCGCACCGTACAGCGCCGGGTGAAGGGGCTGATGGAGCTGAGCGGGGTGACGACCCGTCTCCAGCTGGGCTGGCACGCCTACGAGAAGGGCTGGGTGGCGCGCGACCCGCGGCCCTGAGCCCGGTCCCGCACGGGTGGGGCGGACGGAAGTGCGGCAGCTCGTCCTGGCGGGCCTGGTGATCCGTCACGCGGAGCCCGGCTCCCCGCCCGTGCCGACGGGTACGGCGTGGTCCGCGTCGAGACACAGATGCCGTGTCGCGTAGGACCGCCAGGGCCGCCACGCCTCGTCGTCGCCTTCGCCCTCGGGCGCCACATCCGGGTCGCCGAGCGCCCGCATCCGGATCAGCGCCGCCGTACGACGGGTCACCCCGGGCACGGTCAGCAGAGCCCGCTCGGCCTCGTCGCGGTCCGCTCCGGGGTCGAGCCGTACGGTGCCGTCGGCGAGCGCGGTGGCGAGCGGGCCCGCCACCGGGTCGGTACGCAGGGCGGCCGGCTCGGGGAACAGCCGGTCGGGCCGGCCGTGGGGGCGGTTCACCGGCTCGCCGTATCTCTCGACGAGCCGCACGGCCGCCGCGTGGCCCACGAGCGCGCGCAGCGCGTACTCCTCCGGTTCCGCCGCGCCGGGCGAGCGCAGCCCGGGGCGGGCCGCGACGAGCGGGGCGAGACGCGGGTCGGCACCGAGACGCTCGTCCACGGCGTACGGATCGGCGTCGAGGTCGAAGAGCCGGCGCAACCGCTGTACGGCGGTGGTGAGATCGCGCAGCTCGGTGAGGTGGATTCGCGCCTCCAGCCAGCCGCTCCGGGCGCGTGGGTCGCGTGGGTCCCGTGCGTCGCCGGCCGGCCGGGCCTCGTCCACGGAGACGAAGCCGGGGCCGTGCGGCAGCCGCAGCGTACGGCGGTAGGTGCGGGCGCCGGGTTCGCCGGTCACCTCTTCCGTGTGCGGGAGCGCTTCCGCGGCGAGGAGGTCGAAGACCTCGCGCTCGGCGTAGGGGCCCCGGTAGGCGAGCCGCAGGGGGATGCCGGTGAGACGCGGCACATCGGTGCGCGGCGCCCGGTCCGCGGGGAGCGCCGGGGGCCCGGTCAGGGTGCGGGTGCCCGCCCCGGTCCCCGACTCGGCGCGCAGCGCGCTGGGGGTACGGGCGTAGATCCGCCGGATCGTGTCGTTGAACTGGCGCACGCTCGCGAAGCCGGCCGCGAACGCGATCTCCGTAACCGGCAGCCCGGTCGTCTGGAGCAACACCCGTGCCGTGTGCGCCCGCTGGGCACGGGCGAGGGCGACGGGCCCGGCGCCCAGCTCGGCGGTGAGCTGGCGCTGCACCTGCCGGGCGCTGTAGCCGAGGCGCCCGGCCAGCCCCGGCACGCCCTCCCGGTCCACGATCCCGTCGCCGATCATCCGCATCGCGCGGCCGACGACATCGGCGCGTACGTTCCACTCCGCCGACCCGGGCACGGCGTCCGGCCTGCACCGTCGGCAGGCGCGGAAGCCATGGCCCTGGGCGGCGGCCGCGGTCGGGTAGAACCGTACGTTCTTCCGCTTCGGCGTCACGGCGGGGCAGCTCGGCCGGCAGTAGATCCCGGTCGTCTCGACGGCGAAGAAGAACGCGCCGTCGAAACGCGCGTCGCGACTGGCGACCGCCTCGTATCTCGTCTCCTCGTCCATCACGGTTTCCAGTGTGCGACGGCCCGGACCACCGGACTGGCGGATTTCGGACGCCACACTCGGCGCGTACGGCGCCCCGGCGCGTCCCGCGGTCCGGGGACGGGCTGCCGGGGCGCACAGCTGTACGCCGGCGTAAGGCGCACAGCCATACGCCCCGGCCCGGCGCTACCGGATCCGTCCGCGCTTGGCCTCCATGGCCGCGCGGCCCTCCGCGCCCTTGCGCTTCCAGTCCCGCCGGATCTCGCCGCGCAGCCGGGCGTCGGTCTTGGCGACGATGCGCTGGTTCTCGCGCAGCAGCTTGCGGTAGCTCTCCAGCCGCCGCACGGACAGCGAGCCGTCCTCCACCGCGGCGAGCACGGCGCATCCGGGCTCCGCCAGATGCGCGCAGTCGTGGAACCGGCACTCCTCGGCGAGCCCCTCGATCTCCGAGAAGACCTGCCCGACCCCGGTCTCGGCGTCCCACAGCCCGACACCGCGCAGCCCCGGAGTGTCGATGAGCACACCGCCCCCGGGCATGGTGAGGAGATTGCGGGTCGTGGTGGTGTGCCGCCCCTTCCCGTCCACCTCACGGATGGCCCGCACCTCCATCACCTCGTCCCCAAGGAGGGCGTTGGCGAGGGTCGACTTCCCGGCCCCGGAGATACCGAGGAGGACGCTGGTGCCGCCCGACAGCACGGCGGAGAGCACATCGATCCCCTCCCCCGTGGCCGAGCTGACGGTCAGCACCTGTACTCCGGGCGCGGTGTTCCGTACGTCCTCGACGAGATGGCCGAGGACGGCGGGGTCACTCACGAGATCGGCCTTGGTGAGCACGATGACCGGGAGGGCGCCGCTCTCCCAGCCGAGGGCGAGAAAGCGCTCGACCCGCCCGAGGTCGAGTTCGACGGCGAGGGAGACCGCGATGACCGCGTGATCGACATTGGCCGCGAGGACCTGCCCCTCGGACCGGGTGGAGGCGGTGGACCGTACGAACGCGGTGCGCCGCGGCAGATAGTCCCGTACGAACCGGGGATCGCCGCCCGGGTCGACGGCGGCCCAGTCGCCGGTGCAGATCACCCGCAGCGGATCACGCGGCGTCACGAACTCGGTGTCGGCCCGCACCGGTCCGTACGGGGTGACGACATCACACTGGCCGCGGTCGACCCGCACCACACGGCCGGGCACCAGACCGCGTTCGGCATACGGAGCGAACTCGGCTTCCCAGCCCTCGTCCCAGCCGTAGGGGACGAGCGGATGTGAGGTGGGGAAGGCCAGCAGAGAGGAGAAAGACAAGGGGGAACCCTTCACAAGGGTGGCCCCGGCGCGCGCGTGGGCGCGAGAAAGAAAGAGGAAGGTCAGCCGGAGACCACGGGGGTGGGATTGATGAACTTCTGTTCCTGGGCAGCGCCCAGCGTGGAGACAGTCATCAATGTCCTCACCTCCTGATTCCTCGAACCGAACCTCACCGCACCGGACCGATCCGATACGCGACGGCCGACGACGGCGGTCGGCCGTACGGCGCTCACCCTAGACGTACCGGGCGAGGTGACGCGAGATATTTATCCGGGCCCGTCCGCCGATACGGCCGGGGCCGCCACCTCCGCGGACGCCGCGGCGTGGCACGCGCCGCGACCGTCGGCGCGGGCGACGATACGGCCCGCCTCGACCCGTACGGCGGCCTCGGTCGCGTCGCTGACGGCGGGCAGGCCGGCCGTCGCCGCGAAGGCGCCCGACTCGTCGAACACCACTTGCAGCCGGGGCCAGGCCGAGGGCGGAAACGCCTCGCGCAGACAGTTGCAGAGATCGGCGACGGTCAGCCGCGCCAGTGGTGCCAGTTCCGCGGGGTCGCCGGTGACGAGGACGGCGGTGATCCGGGCCCCGGCCGGTGCGGCACGTACCGCCTCTTCCACGGCGTCGATCCGGTGCAGCCCGAGGAACGCCACCACGCCGTCGTCCGTGAGGCGCGCGGGTCCGCCACGTACCGCGTCCCGCACCCGCGGCGGGTCCCACGGCTCGTCGGTCGGCCATGCCTCGGTGATCACATGCGAGGGCGGCCACCAGTCGTCCAGCACGAGGCCGGCCAACTGCTCGACGGCGCTGACGACGTTGAAGGGCTCCACGAAGCCGGGCGCCACGGCGGCGAGCCGACTCGCGCCGTGCAGGGTGGTGAGCGCGGCCTCCGCGACGCGCACCTGACTGCCGGACCCGTCCGACCCGTCGTGCGCGTCGTGCCCGTCGGACCCGTCGGACCCGTCGTGCCATTCGGACGGCTGAAGGCGCTCAAGGGCCAGCCCGAGCAGGATCGCGTCCAGCTTCATCAACTGTGCGAAGGGCCGCCGGATCCGCCCCTCGGCGAGGACTTCGGGCATCACATGCATACCGAGCCGGGCCGGGCCCTGTTCCTCGTCGGTGTCGGCGAGCGGCAGCCGCGCGACCCATGCGCGAGCGAGCGCGCCGAGCGCCTCACGAGTGGTCCTGACGACGACCTCGGGTGCGGTCCCACGTGCGGCCCCGGGTACGGACTCGGGCAGGGGCTCGGATGAGAGCTCGGCGTCGGACATGGACTCACGCTCGGCGAGACCGGCCAGGACCGCGAAGTAAAGGGCCCTTTTCCCGGGGAAGTTGGAGTAGACCGCCCCGCGTGTCAGTCCGGCGCGTTCGGCGATACCGTCGACCTTGGCGTCCCTGAATCCGCGCTCCGCGAACTCGTCTCTGGCGGCGGCCAGTACCTTGGCGCGGTTGTGCTCCTGCAGCTCCGCTCTGCTGAGCCGGCCCATCGCCCTCACTCGTCCCCGCGTTGCTGTTCAGTGCCGCTTCAAGATACCGTGACCACTCAGATGGTGATGTCATATGGTCCAACCATGCGAACGCCGCACAACCGTTGAGGAGACGCTTCCCAGTGGCACACATCGGTGACGGCGGCGAACTGCTGAAGTGCACTTTCTGCGGGAAGAACCAGAAGCAGGTCAGGAAGCTCATCGCGGGTCCGAGTCCCGTCTGCATCTGCGACGAATGCGTGGGGCTCTGCAATGAGTTGATCGCGGAGGAGCTCGACGACGCGTACGGGGACGGGCCCTGGGAGCTGCCGAAACCGCGCGAGATCCATGCCTTTCTCGACCAGTATGTCGTCGGTCAGACGAAGGCCAAAATGTCGCTCTCGGTGGCGGTCTACAACCACTACAAGCGCATCCGGACGGACGAGCGGGCGGACGCCGCGCACGCGGACGAGCCGGTCGAACTCGGCAAGTCCAACATCCTGTTGATCGGTCCGACCGGCTGCGGCAAGACCTATCTGGTCCAGACGCTCGCCCGGCTGCTCGACGTGCCGTTCGCGATCGCCGACGCCACCGCGCTCACCGAGGCCGGGTATGTGGGTGAGGATGTCGAGAACATCCTGCTGAAGCTGATCCAGGCGGCCGACTACGACGTCAAGAAGGCCGAGACCGGGATCATCTACATCGACGAGATCGACAAGGTCGCCCGCAAGAGCGAGAACCCGTCGATCACCCGCGATGTCTCCGGCGAGGGCGTCCAGCAGGCCCTGCTGAAGATCCTGGAGGGCACCATCGCCTCCGTACCGCCCCAGGGCGGCCGGAAACATCCGCAGCAGGAGTTCATCCAGATCGACACCGCCAATGTGCTGTTCATCGTCGGCGGCGCCTTCGCCGGGCTGGAGCGGATCGTCGAGCAGCGGGCCGACCGCGGGGGCATCGGCTTCGGCGCGACGATCGCCGGCAAGGAGGAGCGGGAGCAGCGCGATGTCTATGCCGAGGTGATGCCCGAGGATCTGCTGAAGTTCGGGCTGATCCCGGAGATCGTCGGCCGTCTCCCGATGGTGACGACCGTCCAGCCGCTGGACCGGGCGGCGTTGTCGCGGATCCTCACCGAGCCGCGCAACGCGCTGATCAGGCAGTACCAGAGGCTCTTCGAAATCGACGGCGTGGAACTGGAGTTCACCGAGGACGCCATCGGCGCGATCGCCGAGCAGGCGCTGTTGCGTCGCACCGGCGCCCGCGCGGCCCGCGCGATCCTCGAAGAGGTGCTGCTCAATGTGATGTACGAGGTGCCGAGCCGGGACGACGTGGCGCGGGTCGTGGTCGACCGCGACACCGTGCTCGACAACGTCAACCCCACACTCGTACCGCGCGAGAAGCGCGCCCGCACAAGGGAACGCCGCAACCGCTCCGCGTAGCGCGCGGTCGGCCCGGTGGCTGAAAATGCCCCGGCCGGTGGGCCTCTTGGGAACCGCTTTACCTTCTGGGGTAGTTCTGGTGGCGTTCAACACCCCTATGAAGGAGTGGACGCCACGATGGTGTTCAAGAAACTGCTCGGAGCCGTCGGTGTCGGCGGCCCCTCGGTCGACACAGTGCTGGACGGCTCGGCAGCCGTGCCGGGCGGCCCGCTGTCGGGTCGGGTGCTGCTGCGGGGCGGCCGTACGGACCTGGAGATCGAGCAGATCACGCTGGACCTGGTCGCCCGTGTGGAGGCCGAGGGACACGACGAGGAGAGCGAGGGCACGGTCGTCTTCGACCGGGTCACCGTCGCCGGCGGGTTCCGGCTGGCGGAGGAGTCGGAGCATACGATTCCGTTCACGCTGACCCTGCCGTGGGAGACGCCCGTGACCGAGCTCTACGGCCAGCAGCTGGGCGTGGTACTCGGCGTACGGACCGAGCTGGCGGTGTCCGGGGCTCGGGACAAGGGCGATCTCGACCAGCTCAGTGTGTCTCCCCTGCCGGTCCAGGAGGCCGTTCTGGAGGCCCTCGGACAGCTCGGCTGGGGTTTCAAATCGGCCGATCTGGAGCTGGGCCGGATCAACGGCACCGACCAGCGGCTGCCCTTCTACCAGGAGCTCGAACTCACCCCGCCGGCGCACTACGCGCACGTGCTGAACGAGATCGAGGTCACCTTCCTCGCCACCGCCGGCGGGATGGACGTCGTCATCGAGGCCGACAAGCGCGGCGGGCTGTTCTCCGGCGGACACGACACGGTCAACCGGTTCACGGTCTCGCACCACAACGTCCAGCACGTGGACTGGAACGCCGAGGTCGACAGGTGGATCAAGCAACTTGTCGACAGCCGTGGCGCGCAGCCGGGCCACTACGGCGGACACCACGGCGACCACCACCACGGCGACCACCACTCCGGCGGGCATCGGTCCGGTCCCGGTACGGGAGCGGTGGTGGCCGGTGTCGCGGCGGGCGTGGCGGTAGGTGTGATCGGCGGCATGGTGGCCGCCGAGGTCGTCGACGAGATCGGTGACGCGTTCGAGGACGAGGGCGAGGAGGACGAGGGCGGCGACGAGTAGCGGCCCGCCGTCCGACGGGGCGGACACACGCGGGGCGGTGGCCGACGGCCGCCGCCCCGCGTGTCATGCCGGTCGGCCCGGCCCCGCCAGGTTCCGGCGAGTTCCGGCGAGTTACCGCGAGTCCTGTGCAGGGCCCGTCAGATCTCCCTGGGGATCTCCCTCGCGTCCAGCCAGACCGCCGTGTCCGGCGGCAGCAGGGTGGCGTTCTGCCCGGCGCCGGCCGTCAGTTCACCGCTCGCCAGCAGCGGCTTCGCCCCGGCGGGCAGGGTCAACGGCAGTGGCGCGTCGGAGAGATTGACCCGGCAGACCAGGCCCGCGCCCTTCCTGAAGGCCAGTTCGCCCGGGACCGACGGCAGCCACGCGAAGCTCTCGTCGCCGCGGAAGCCCCGGCGCAGGGACAGCGCCGTACGGTACAGCTCCAGGAAGGAGTCCGGCCTGCCGGACTGGGCCTCCACCGACCACCCGCCCCAGCCGTCGGGCTGCGGCAGCCAGCTGCCGCCGGGGCCGAAGCCGTACGAGGAGCCGGCCGTGGTCCACGGCAGCGGCACGCGGCAGCCGTCGCGGCCCTTCACCCGGTGTCCCGTGCGCTCCCACATCGGGTCGCGCAGCGCGTCCGCCGGCAGATCGGCGACCTCGGGCAGGCCCAGTTCCTCGCCCTGGTAGTGGTACGTCGTACCGGGCAGCGCCAGGGTCAGCAGCGCGGCGGCCCGCGCCCGCCGGCCGCCCAGGGCGTCGTCGGGCTCCGGATCCCGGCCGTCGGTCCGCAGCCAGGCGCGGACGTCCATGCCCTCCGGCAGCGCGTACCGGGTGCGGTGGCGCACCACATCGTGGTTGGAGAGCACCCAGGTCGGCAGGGCCCCGGCCGAGGCCGCGCCGGTGAGCGAGGTGTCGATGACGTCACGGAAGGAACCGGCGTCCCACGGGCAGCGCAGATGGAAGAAGTTGAACGCCTGGTGCAACTCGTCGGGCCGGGTGTAGAGGGGCAGCCTGCCGGCGCTCACACCCGCCTCGGCGACCATGATCCGGGGCGGGGCGTACGAGTCGGTGATCTTCCGCCAGACGCGGTAGATGTCATGGACCTCGTCGCGGTCCCAGAAGGGGTGGTTCTCGCCGCTGGGCGGGGAGTTGAGGGGCGCGGTGTCACCGCCCCGGGTATCGCGCAGCGGCGCGGTGAGGTCCTTCCGCAGCCCATGCGCCACATCGATACGGAAGCCGTCGACCCCGAGGTCCAGCCAGAAGCGCAGGACGCTCTCGAACTCCGCCGTGACGTCGGGGTTCTCCCAGTTCAGATCGGGCTGCTCGGCCGCGAAGATATGCATGTACCACTGGCCGTCGGGGACCCGTGTCCAGGCCGGGCCGCCGAACTTCGACTGCCAGTCCGCGGGCGGCTCGGCGCCGTCGGGGCCGCGTCCCTCCCGGAAGACGAAGCGGTCACGGGCGGCCGAGCCGGGCTCGGACGCCAGTGCCTCGGCGAACCAGGGGTGCTGGTCGGAGCAGTGGTTCGGCACAATGTCGACGATCGTACGGAGCCCGAGCGCGCGGGCCCGGCCGAGCAGCGCGCGGAAGTCGTCGAGGGTGCCGTGCCGCGGGTCGACGTCCCGGTAGTCGGCGACGTCATAGCCTCCGTCGGCCAGTGGGGAGCGGTAGAACGGCGTGAGCCAGACGGCGTCCGCGCCGAGTTCGGCGACATGGCCGAGCCGGTCGGTGATCCCGCGGAGGTCGCCCATTCCGTCGCCGTCGGCGTCGGCGAAGCTGGGGACGTAGATCTGGTAGACGACGGACTCCCGCCACCAGTCGCGCCCGTGGTCTCTCCCGCCGTGGTCTCTCCCGCCGTAGCCGTGGCCGTTGCCGCTTCCGTCGCCGTCGCCATTGCCGTCCGGGAACGCGTGCTGAGTCACTGATACCTCTCGTGCTGGGCTGAGGGGGCGCTGAAACTGTAGTGGTGCGGTGCGATCATCCCTTCACCGCACCGGACGGCTCAGCGCGCGGTTGACCACCGCCGGCACCGCGCGCACGGACGCGGTGAGTACGGAGGTGTCCACGGAGGTGTCCCGGCCCGCGGCGGCGAACGGCGACAGTGGCCCGTTGCCCGTCTCTCGGCCAGATGACGTACGGAATCGAAGTCGGTCCGGCTCGCGGACGGGTGGACGATCTCGATCTCCTCGCGGCCCGTCGCGACGAGGAGGCCGAACCTCCGGCGCCCGCGCGGGGTGTCCACCGGCTCGGCCGGCGCCTGATGCGGCGGGAGGGTCGGGTGCGGTCCGTCAGAGATGGGGCCGGGGCGCCGGATGTTCCAGGCGGGGCGCCGGGCTCGCGGAGACAACGGGGACAGAGACGACAGCGGCCGCGTGGGGGCGCGGGGTCGCGGGGGGGCACGGGATTCACGGGGCGGGTCCTTCGCCCGGTCGTCCGGCGACCAGCGGCACGGCGACCCGCGTGCATCGAAGCGGAGGCCCCCCGGCCGCGCTCCGCAGGACCGAGACGGATCCGGTCACGCCGAACGCGGCCCTGGACGCACGGCGGGCCACGGCGGCAGGCCACGCCGTACGCACGGAACTCGCCGCGCCGCGGCCCCGGAGCTGACCCTGGAGCTGCTGACGATCCTCACCGAGCGCCGCCGTCCCGGCAGCGGAAGACCATGACCGACTGCCGGTGAAGCGGATCGCGAGCGGGTCAGCGGCCCAGTTCGCGCATCAGCTCGGCCTTGTTCATGGACGAGCGGCCGTGGACATTGCGGCGCTGCGCCTCGGCGTAGAGCTGGTCGTACGTCGGCCCCGCGGCTCCGCTGTGCGAGCGCTGCCCGCCGCGCCTGGAGGACGACATGTCCTCGGTCGACGTCTTGCTTGCCGTCTGGGACTCCCCCGCACGGGCCCGTTCCTTGTTCACGGTACGCGCGGCGATCTCCTCCGACCGCATCGCGCTCTCGCCGCGCTTTCGCACACTGTCCTTGATGTGTTCGTACTGGCGCTCACGTTTGGGGCTGGAACCTCGTGGCATGTGGATCACTCCTCATGGTCCGTTTTATGGCGGATAGTGCTCTTGAGGTCACCCTCCTACCCCCCTTCGGGACCGGCAACTTGATGGCGATGGCACGCGCGCGGCCGTACGGGTCTCCTCACCGGCCCCGCCGCGGAAAAGACGTTCCGTCCGGCGCTGCCCGATACTGTCCGGCGCCGTCCGGCGCCGTCCGGCGCCGTCCGGCGCCGTCCCGGGTCTTCCCGCGTCTTCCCGCCGGTCCGACCAGTCGGTACGTTTCCGGCAACCAGATCGGCAAGCGGGCCACCCGGCCCGCCCCGGGCGACGGAGGGGCCAGATGACACCACGCGTACCGCGAATACAGGGGCACTGCGACGAGCGGTTCGCCGCCGTGCGCGCCGCGTTCGAGCGGAACTTCGAGGAGCGCGACGAACTGGGCGCGGGCGTGACCGTACTGGCCGGCGGCGAGACGGTCGTCGACCTATGGGCGGGGTGGGCCGACGGCGCGCGGACCCGGCCGTGGGAGCGCGAGACCCTGGTCAATGTCTGGTCGACGACCAAGGGTCCGACAGCCCTGTGCGCGCATCTGCTGATCGACCGCGGGCTGCTCGACCCGGACGCGCCGGTCGCCGCGTACTGGCCCGAGTTCGCCGCCGCGGGCAAGGAGGCCGTGCTCGTGCGGCATCTGCTCGCGCACCGCGCGGGACTGGCGGGACTGCGCGAGCCGCACTCCGTCGAGCAGCTCTACGACTGGGAGTTGACCACGTCACGGCTGGCCGCGACGGAGCCCTGGTGGGAGCCGGGCACCCGGTCCGGCTATCACGCCATCACCTACGGCTTCCTGGTCGGCGAGGTGGTCAGACGCGTCACGGGCCTGCTGCCGGGCGAGTTCCTGCACCGGGAGGTGACCGGGCCGCTCGGGATCGACTTCACCATCGGGCTGCCGGAGAAGGAGACCGCCCGCGCCGCCGAGCTGGTGCATCCGCGCGCCCCACTCACCAGCGAACGGGCCGCCGCATTCGCCCAGTTGGAGCCGGTCGCGCTCGCGACCCTGGGCAACCCGGCGACAGGGGCCGCCGAGGCCAACACGGCCGCGTGGCGCGCCGCCGAGATCCCCGCCGCCAATGGGCACGGCACGGCCCGCGCGGTCGCCGCGCTGTACGGGATCGTGGCCGGGCGCGGGCGCCTGGGCGAGCACCGGGTGCTCTCCCCGGAGACCGTCGAGCGGATCCGCGAGGGCCAGGGCGGCTGCCGGGACCTGGTGCTCGGGGCGGGCTTCGCCCATGACACGGAGATCGGCCTCGGGCTCTGGCTGAGCGGACTCAACGGCTCGTACGGCCCCAATCCCCGGGCGGTGGGCCATGACGGCTTCGGCGGTTCCTGCGGACTCGCGGATCCGGAGGCGGGCATCAGCATGGGTTACGTCATGAACCGGATGGGGTCGCACATCGCCGACGATCCACGCAAGATGGCGCTGATCGACGCGTTGTACAGCGCGCTGTAGCCCGCGCCACAGCCCCCTCGGCGGACGCGGGAGGTCCCTCAACGGCCCCCTCGGCGGCGCCTCGGCGGTTCTCGGCGGTCCCTCGGCGGTTCTCGGCGGTCCCTGGATTCGCCCGGCTCGCCCGAGGGGCCGCACGGCCGTCGCCCCCGCCCCATCCGCAGCACACGCCACACGGGTGCGCAAGAGCGCCCTGCCGGTCGAATCCCCGTACTGTCTCGGGCTGTTGCACACCCGTTCCACGCCCGTACCGATTACATTCAGCCATGATCAACACGAGGGCAATTCGGTGGTACGGCGCATAAACGGGCGACGGACGCGCATAGATGAGAGCGATCACTCTCTTCCCGCCGGTAACTTGAAGCCACTGCGTCATACATCCACCACCCTCGGTGAAGCATGTGTGTTTGTGACGGATCTTCGCGTGGCCGAATGACATCAGGAGACAAACCCCCTGCCTGGCGTGTGCCTTGACGGATATTTGCCGGTGCTTTGCCGTCGGCACAGGCTTTGCAGCAGCTCACGCATCGCCGTCCGCCGGGCCGGTGAAACCGGCCAACAGGGCGGTCCGTCCCGGAACTTCGGGGGCGCTCGGGCCGCCGACGGTCGATCCACGTCGTCGGTCCAGAAGTCGGCCTTGCTTCAAAAGCAAACGGAGTCAACGATTCGGAAGTGCGGTTGACAGGTCCACGGCTAAAACCGAATAGCCATGGACGATCGCACCCCCAGCGGCCCGCTCACCCAACGGGCCACGCGTTTCCCCCACCAATGGAGGATTTTGTGACCTTCAAGCGCTTCTCCCCCCTCGGCTCGGTTTCCAGACGAGCTCGGCTCCTCGCCGCCGCCTCCGGTCTGGTGACCGCCGTCGCGCTTGCCGCCCCGGCGGCCGTCGCTGCTCCCGCCCCGGCCCCCCAGCCGAGCGCGGCGCAGCTCGCCAGCGCGAGCACCGCCATCGCCGACGCGGACGTCGCCGGCACGGCCTGGTACACGGACAAGGCCTCCGGCAAGATCGTCCTCACCGTCGACAGCACGGTCACGGCCTCGGAGATAGCCACGATCAAGGACTCCGTGGGCGACGCCGCGGGCGTCACGGTCAAGCACACCCCCGGCAAGATCAACAAGCTCATCGCCGGCGGCGAGGCCATCACCACCAGCGGAAGCCGCTGTTCCCTCGGCTTCAACGTCCGCAGCGGCTCGACGTACTACGCGGTGACCGCCGGACACTGCACCAACATCGGCAGCTCCTGGAACATCGGTACCAGGGCCGGTACGAGCTTCCCGACCAACGACTACGGCCTCATCCGCCACTCCAACTCGGCTGCGGCCGACGGCCGGGTCTACCTGTACAACGGCTCGTACCAGGACATCACCTCCGCCGCGAACCCCTCGGTCGGCCAGAGCGTCCGGCGCAGCGGCTCGACCACCGGTGTCCACAGCGGTTCGGTCACCGGCCTCAACGCGACCGTCAACTACGGTGGCGGCGACATCGTCTACGGCATGATCCAGACCAACGTCTGCGCCGAGCCCGGTGACAGCGGCGGCGCGCTCTTCGCCGGCAGCACGGCGCTGGGCCTGACCTCGGGCGGCAGCGGCAACTGCTCCTCCGGTGGCACCACGTTCTTCCAGCCGGTCGTCGAGGCCCTCAACGCCTACGGCGTCAGCGTCTTCTAAGCGACACCCTCCCTCGGACTGCCCGGCGGGCCGCGCACCTGGTGCGCGGCCCGTCATGGCGTGTCCCGTTACGCGGTCCCGTACCGTGCCGGTGTCAGCCGGTGGCCGCCGCGGGCAGCGTGACCTCGAACCGGCAGCCGCCCGTCACATTGCGCACCTCGGCCCGGCCCTCGTGCGCCTCCACGATGCCCCGGACGATCGCCAGACCTAGGCCCGCGCCCGCGGGCGGGGTACGCGCCTGGGTGCCACGCCAGCCGGTGTCGAAGACCCGCGGCAGATCCTCGGCCGGGATACCACCGCAGCCGTCCGTCACGGAGAGGACCACGGAGTCCGCGCGCCGCTCGGCGGCCACCGCGACCGTGCCGTCCGCCGGGGTCCGGTGGATGGCGTTGACCAGGAGATTGGCGAGGACGCGGGTCATCTCCTTGCCGTCCACCTCGACCGGTACGGCCTCCACCCGGCCCCCGACCAGCCGTACCCCGTGCTCCCTGGCCAGCGGATCGGCGCCCGCGAGGGCCTCGCCGACCAGGTCGTACGCCGACATCCGGGTCGGGGCGAGCGCCAGCGCCCCGGCGTGGATACGGGACAGTTCGAAGAGATCGCCGACCATCGAGTTGAGCCGCTCCACCTCGGCCCTGATCTGCCGGAAGTAGCGGTCCGGGTCCTGGACGACGCCGTCCTCCAGCGCCTCGGACATGGCGCGCAGTCCGGCGAGGGGCGTACGCAGATCGTGCGAGATCCAGGCGACCAGCTCGCGCCGGGAGGTCTCCAACGCCCGTTCGCGCTCCCGGGAGGCGGTCAGTTTGGCGCTGGTGGCCGCCAGCTCGCGTCCCAGCGCGGCGAGTTCGGCGGTGGAGGCGCCATCGGGCGCGGCGAAGCTGCCGCCGTCGCCGAACGAGCGGGCGGCCAGCGCCAGATCGTGGCTGCGGGCGACCACCCAGCGTCCCAGCAGCAGCGCGGTGGCCAGCGAGACGACCGCGGCCATCGCCACGACCGTGGTGACGACGGAGAGGTCGTGGGCGGACAGGAACATCGCGCGGGCGACGACCAGCGTGCCCGCGAGCATGGCGGTGACGGTGACGGCGGCGACGACGGTCAGCGCGACGGCGACCGAGCGGTCCCGCAGCAACCGCAGCACCAGCGCGCCGAGCAGACCGGCGGCAACGGCGCCGAGAAAGGCCAGCAGAGCGATCAGCACCATGTCACGCACGGCGCCCTCGGCTCCCGTCGACGGGCGCGGGTACGGGCGCGGGTGCGGCTACCGGTGCGGGTGCGGCTACCGGTGCAGGTACGGATACGGCCGCGGCCTCTACGGAAGCCGCCGGTACGGAAGCCGGGACCGAAACCCGGCCGGGGACCGGGGCCGGGTCGTCGGCCGGTACGTCGAAGCGGTAGCCGACGCCCCAGACCGTCCGGATCAGCCGGGGCCTGGCCGGATCGTCCTCGATCTTGCCGCGCAGCCGCCGTACATGCACCGTGACCGTCGACAGATCACCGAACTCCCAGCCCCAGACGTCATGCATCAGCGTCTCCCGGCCGATCGCCACGCCGGGATGGCGCATGAGGTGGGCGAGCAGATCGAACTCGCGCAGCGTGAGCGCGAGCGGCCTGCCGTCCTTGGTGGCGCGGCGGCCCGCCGGATCGAGGGTGATACCCGCCCGGCGCAGCTCGGGCTCCGCGGCCCCCCTCGCGCGCCCCTGGTCACCGCTGTGGCGGCGCAGTACGGACTCGACCCGGAGCACCAGTTCCCGGGGGCTGAAGGGTTTGGTGACATAGTCGTCCGCCCCTATCTCCAGCCCGAGGATCCGGTCGTCCTCGTCGCCGCGCGCGGTCAGCATGATCACCGGTACGGGCGCGGTGGCCCGCAGCCGCTGGCACACCTCCAGGCCGTCCATACCGGGCAGCATCAGATCGAGTACCACCAGGGCGGGCGGGCCCGCGGCGGCGAGCCGCAGCGCCTCGGGGCCGTCGGCCGCCCGGTCCACGGAGAAACCGGCCCGCTCCAGATAGCCGGTGACGACCTCGGCGACGGTCGGATCGTCATCGACGACCAGGATGGTGTGCATACGTCCAGTCTCCTCGGGCGGTGACCGGTGCACCGCCCCTCACCTCTTACGAAACCATGACGCCCGACACCATGACGGCCATGGATCCCGGACGTCCGATTCGTTCAAGACCCGCCCGGCCCGCGCTCCTACGGTGGACGTATGACTACTGTTCCACGCACACCACGACTCGACGCCGTCGGCCTGGTCGTCTCCGACATGGCCGCCTCGCTCGCCTTCTACCGCCTGCTCGGTGTGGACGTCCCCGCCGACGCCGACACCGCGGCCCACGCCGAGGCCACCCTGCCCAGCGGGCTGCGGATCCTCTGGGACACGGAGGAGACCGTCCGCTCCTACGATCCGGGGTGGACCCGGCCGCGGGGCGGCGAGCGGATCGGACTCGCCTTCCTCTGCGCCGGCCCCGCCGAGGTGGACGCCACCTACGAAGCGCTGGTCGCGGCCGGGCACACCGGGCATCTCAAGCCCTGGGACGCCGTCTGGGGACAGCGTTACGCGGTGGTGGTCGACCCGGACGGCTGCGCGGTCTCGCTGTTCGCCAGCGCCGCGTAGGCGCCGAGCGTGAGCCCCGCCAGCTCGCGGGTCTCCCGGGCGAGATGCGCCTGGTCGGCGCAGCCCGCGGCGAGCGCCGCGTCGGTGAACGGCGCTCCGGCCCGTACGAGTGTCAGCGCGCGCTGGAGCCGCAGCACCCGGGCCAGGGTCTTCGGCCCGTAGCCGAAGGCATCCAGCGAGCGGCGGTGCAGCTGCCGGGCGCCCAGGCCGACGGTGTCGGCGGTGGCGGCGACCGTACGGCCCACTTCCAGCGCGTCGACGACCGCCCGGAGCAGCGGGTCCGGCGCTCCCGTCGCGGCGGCCCGGCGCAGCGCGACGGCCTCCAGGGCGGCCACCGGGTCCGCAGCCGCCGCCAGCCGGGCCGTCAGCCGGCGCACCTCGGCCGGCGACCACAGATCGGCCAGCTCCACCCGCCGGTCGCGCAGCTCGTGCGCCGGGACGCCGAGCAGCGCCGGCGCGGTCCCGGGCGCGAAGCGCACTCCGGCGCAGTACAGCCCGGCGATCCCCTCGGGGGCGTACGCGCGGGTGTCCGGCCCCGCGACCAGCAGTCTGCCGCCGATCCACAGCAGGTCCATACAGCCGTCCGGCAGCACGGGATAGGGAGGGGAGCCGTCGTCGGCCCGCGCCGTCCGCGTCCAGACGAACGCACCGTCCAGCCGCGATGCCCGTTCCTCGTACATACGGATCAGGTTAGGCCCTGTCCGACAGATCCCGTCTGGCACGCGACGCCCGGCACGCGGCGCCCGGCACGCGTGCTCGCCGCGTCGCCGGGCTCGCGTGCGCCGGCACCGCTCCCCGATCCGGCCCGAACCAAACGAAACGCCCTAAAGCCTCGCCGGGAAGTGGGCCATTGATCCAGAATGGGCGTCGGGCAGGTCCGGTAGGACGTTGTACTTTTCCGATCGCGGGGGCGACGATGACGGCACTGATGGAGTTCACGACCGACAGCGGTGCCACCGTGGTGGTGGAGGTCGACCGTGACACGCCGGGCGCCAGACCGGTCGCACGCGGCAACTCCCTCGCGCAGGCGGGCCATACCTTCGGCGAGGCGCTCCAGGGGATCCGCTCGGCCGCTGAATCCGCCCTCGCGGTGTTCCGGGACGGCTCGCTCAAACCGGACGGTGTGGAGCTTGAGTTCGGAGTGAAGCTGGTGGCGGAGGCCGGGGCGGTGATCGCCAAGACCTCGGCCGAGGGCCATATGACGGTCAAACTCTCCTGGAACCCGGGCACGACCGGTGAGCCGGGCACGGTCGCGGACCCGGCGGTCGCCGGAGGCTCCGGATCGACGGGCAGCCCGGGAACGACGGGGAGTCCGGGAACGGCGGGCCGGTGACACGCTCCCCGGCCTGGCACGCCAGGATCGACGCCGACGGGGCGGTGGGCTCCGGCTTCCTCGTCTCCGGCCGTACCGTGCTGACGTGCGCCCATGTGGTGACGGGCGACCGGGCCTCGGTGGTCTTCCCCGGCGCGCCGGGGCTCGCCCCCGTACCGGCCCGGGTCGTCGTACGGGGGCACGCCTGGGCGGGCGGGGACCGTGATCCGGGCGATCTCGCCGTTCTGGAGCTGGACCGGCCGGCGGGCCTCGCCCCCGCGTCCTTCGCCCCGCTCGACGCGCCGTACGCCTCGCCCGCGCCGAAGCTGGTGGCGTACGGCTTCCCCTACGGATACGACCAGGAGGGCGTGCAGAGCGAATTACGCGCCATCTCCAGCCAGTTGATCCGCGACGAGTGGGCGCAGCTGGGAGGCTGGCGGGGGTACGGGCAGGAGACCGACCACGGGTTCAGCGGCGCCGCCGTGATGCTGGAGGGCACCGGCGCGGTGGCCGGGATGGTCGTCTCGCACGATCCGGTGAGCCACACCAGCCGGATGATCCCGGCGCGGATCCTCGCCCGGCACTGGGCGCCGCTCGCCGATCTCGTCCCCACCCCCGGCTATCCGGCGGAGGAGAAGCGGTCGCTGCGCGAACTGGTGGCCCGCGTCGCCCCCTCCGGCTCCCGCGCCCCCTCCGGCTCCCCCGCGCTCGCCGGTGCCCTCGGCAGACTGCTGCGCACCGCCGCCGGGCCGCTGGGCGTGGAGCCGCCGCCCGGTGAGCCGGGCAGCCTCTGGGAGGCGGTCTGGTATCTGCTGTCGGAGGCCGGACGGCCGGGGCCGGGGGCGCTGCCGCTCGCCGAGCTCACGGTACGGCTGGCCGGGCTGGTCGGCGACGAGACGCTGGGCGCGGAGCTGCGCGACTGGTCCCGCACGCACCGCGCGCGGCACGATCCGCCTCCCGTGGCACCGCCCGCCGGGAGCCACGCGGCTGTGGGGACCATGGGCTACGCGCCACCGACGCTGTACGCGGCCGAGCACTGCGCCCCGAACGCGGTACCGTACGCGGCCGAGCACGCCGCGCCGTACGGTGCGGCCCCGTACGCGACCACCCCGGCCGTGGCGGCGGTCCCGGGACCGGCCGTCGCGACGCCGCCCGTGCGCCCCGCCACCCGCCGCTGGTCGCCGATCCTCGTCGAGATCAAGCGCAGCGGGGCCGACCGCGGCTCGCTGCTGGTCGAGGTGTCCGCGTACCGCGACGGCGGACGGCGGCTGGTCGGTGAAGAGCGGCTGGCGGAGGGCAAGGTCCGGGCCTGGGTGCTGGACCGTATCGACGACGCGTTCGCCGAGATCGACACCGAGGGAAGAGAACTGATCGCGTTCGCCCTGCCGCGCGCCTGGCTCAACAAGCCGGTCGACCAGTGGACGGCGCGCAAGGGGATGAACACACCGCTGGGGTGTGTCGCGCCGGTGGTGGTGATGGATCACGACCGGCGGGGCAGCAAACGGCTCCAGTTCCGGCTGAAGAAGATGTGGGACGTACTCGACCGGCAGCCCGGCTCGCCCGTCCACCCGATCAGCTGCGCGGGCTCCGCGCGGCCCGAGCTGCTGACCGTGCAACTCCAGGACGTGCTGGGTCCGGTGGGGCTGACCAGACCGCCGAGGAGCAAGGGTGACCGGCTGCACACCGCGGTACTGGACGCCCCGGCCCCGATCGTGCTGTGGCCGCGCACGGGCTGCGCCGGCGGGGCGGCCTGCGGCGACTCCTGCCGGGGCACCGAGTTCCTGAACGCGCTGGCCGACCAGCTCTCCGTACTGCCGCCCGGCGATCTGCCCGAGCGGATCTTCGAACTGCGCAAGAGCGCCTTCGGCCATGACGGGCCCGAGCCGCACTGGGCCGCCGGCCTCTCCTTCGTCTGGGAGGATCCGCGGTGGTTCCCCGACGTGCCCCCACTGAGCCATTCGCCGGTCGGCTGAGCCGCAGCCCGACACCGTCTAAGCCGAGACCTGGAGAACGGAATGTCCCTGTGGCCAGTCTACACCGGAGCCGATGAACCGCACGACGGCATCGGGCGGTTGCCCGAGCCGCCGCCCTGGCGCGCCTTCAACGGCGGCCCCGCGGTCGGGCCGCCCCAGGACGACCCGGCGCCCTCGCCGGACCGGGCGCACCGCGCGCAGGCGTACCGCGCGACGGACGAGAGCGTGCAACTGGTCAACGCCGCCCTGTACTTGCGGCGGCCCCTGCTGGTGACGGGCCCTCCGGGCAGCGGCAAGACGAGCCTCGCGTACGCGGTGGCACGGGAGTTGAAACTCGGCCCCGTACTGCGCTGGAACATCACCAGCCGGAGCGCTCTCGGCGACGGGCTGTACCAGTACGACCCGCTCTCCCGGCTCTACGCGGCGGGCCGGGGCCCGGAGAGCGGCGATCCGGAGCACACCAACATCGAGGACCATCTGCGGCTGGGCCCACTGGGCACGGCGTTGCTGCCGTACGAGCGGCCCCGGGCGCTGCTGATCGACGAGATCGACAAGAGCGATCTCGATCTCCCGAACGACCTGCTGAACATCCTGGAGGAGGGCCAGTACGAGATCCCCGAGCTGGTACGCGCCGCGCGGACCCGCTCCACCGCGGAGGTGCTGGTCGCCGACTCGGACCGGCTGGTGGCGCTGGAACGGGGGCGGGTGCGCTGCCGTGCGTTCCCGTTCACCGTCCTGACCAGCAACGGGGAGCGGGAGTTCCCGCCGGCGTTTCTGCGGCGCTGCGTCACACTGGAGCTGAAGCAGCCGGAGGCGGCGCATCTGGAGGCCATCGTCCAGGCGCATCTGGGCCCGCTCGACGGACAGGCACGCGAGCTGGTCCACCGGTTCCTGGAGCGGGGCAGCGGAGGCGAGCTGGCGACGGACCAGCTGCTCAACGCCATCTATCTGACCCGGGCTTCGGGGCTCGACGCGCCGACACGCGACGAGCTGGCGGACCGGCTGATGAGCTATCTGAGCCGGACACCGGAACCCGATGACTTCTGACCGGGCGGTCTCCGAACTGGCCGCGCTGCGCGAGGTGCTGGCGGCGGCGGGCGGCGCTCCGCCGACCGGCCGGGAGCTGGCCGAGGTGCTCTGGCTGGCGACGCATGTTCGGCCCGAGCCGGACTCCGAGACCGACGCGGACTCCGAAGCTGACTCCGAGGACGTTCTTCCGCCGCCCGAGCCGGGCGCCGCCCTGCGTGCGCCCCTCTCCCACGGGGCTTCCCGTGGCACGGATCCCGAGGGGACTCCCCCGGGACGGACCGTGCCGGACCCACGCTCCGGGTACTCCCTTTCCCCGAACAACCCGAACGGCCGGGTCGCCCTGCACCGCCTGTCGCCGCCCGCCGTCACCGGACCGGCGGCGCGCTCCCCGGCTCCCGACGCGCGGGCCGAGGTGCTCGCCCCCGCCCCGCCGATGATCTCCCATCCGCTCGCGGTCCAGCGGGCGTTGCGTCCGCTGCGCAGGACCGTGCCGTCGGCGCGCGAACAGGAGCTGGACGAGACGGGCACCGCGCACCGCATCGCCGCGCTCGGCGCCCGGCGCGGCCGGTGGCTGCCCGAGCTGCGGCCCGCACCGGAGCGCTGGCTCCATCTGCGGCTCGTCCTGGACTGCGGCCCGACGATGGCCATGTGGCAGCCGCTCGCGCACGATCTGTACACGGCCTTCGGGCAGACGGGCGCGTTCCGTACCGTGGAGCTGGTACGGCTCGGGGCGGACGGTTCCGTACCCCCTCGGCAGTGGACGGCCGGACGGACGTCGGTGCTGATCCTCAGCGACACGATGGGCCCGCAGTGGCGGCCGGGGCTGAGAGGAACGGCGGGAGTCGCGGGACGGCGGTGGTACCGGACGTTGCGGCGCTGGACCCGTGAACTGCCGGTGGCCGTGGTCCAGCCGCTGCCGGAGCGGATGTGGCGGCACACCCCACCGGCACCGGTGCCCGGACTGTTCACGGCGGCCGGTCCCGGCGCCCCCAACACCACGCTGCGCTTCACGCCGTACGACACCGAGGCGCGGGGCGTTCCCGTGCCGGTGCTCGAACCGACGCCGGAGTGGCTCGGCCACTGGGCGGGGCTGGTGGCCTCCCCGGCCGGCGCCGAATTCCCGGGTGCGGCGGCCCTGTTGCCCGCGGGACCACCGGCCGGCCCGTCCGCGATGCTCGCGGACGACGGGGCCGACGGAGCCGACAGGGACGACGGACTGATCCCGCGTGAGGTGCCGGCCAGGGAGCTGGTGCTGCGCTTCCGCTCGGTCGCCTCTCCGCAGGCCGTCCGGCTCGCGGCCCATCTGGCGGTGGGCCCACCGCACTTGCCGGTGATGCGGCTCGTACAGGCGGCCATCGAGGAGCGTCCGCAGCCGCAGCATCTGGCGGAAGTGGTGCTGAGCGGCATGCTCACGGCCGTACCCGGCCCCGCCGGTTCCTACGACTTCCGGCCCGGCGTGCGCGAACTGCTGCTCGGTGCGCTGCCGCGTACGGGGCTGGCCCGCACGGTCAACCTGCTCGAACGGGTGGGCGCGGTGATCGAGTCGCGCGCGGGCTCGGCACGTGGTGAGTTCCGGGCACTGCTCGCCGGCGACGGCCGGGCGGGGTACGGCCGGGCGGCGGGCGAGCCGTTCGCGCTGGTGAGCCGGGAGAGCGTACGCCTGCTCCGGGGGCCCGAGCCGCCGGGCGAGGCCGCCGGGGAGCCCGCGCCGGAGAGCGGCGGGCGGTTGCTGGCCAAGCGATACCGGCTGGTGGAGGTCATCGAACGCGGTACGCACGGCGTGGTGTGGCGGGCGCACGACCGGGACCGGGACCGTACGGTCGCTGTCAAGGTCTTCGACAGCCCTGGAGCGACGAGCGATTTCCTCCTGGAGATGGCGCGGGCGGAGCACGAGTCCACCGCCGCGCTGCGGCACCCCGGCGTCGTGAAGGTCCGGGAGCACGGCAGTTACGGCGATGTCGTCTACCTGGTCAGCGAGGCTCTGGGAGGGAGAACCCTCGACGAGCTGCTGGTGGAGAACGGACACCGTCCGCTCCCCGTGACCGGCATCATCCTCATCGCGGTGCAGGTGCTCGACGTCCTCGTCCATGCCCGGGAGAGAGGTATCCGGCCCGAGCCACCGTCCCTGACGAACATCATGCGGCTGCCGAACGGGACGGTGAAGTTCCGCGGATTCGAGGGCGTTCCCGGGGTCGAGGACGCCTACGACGAACTCCACGACCTGGGCCGTGTGCTGTACGAACTCGCCACCGGCGTCAAGCCCATCGGCGCCGCGAACACCTGGCACCCGCCGCGGGAACTCCGGCCCGACCTGCCGGTCCCGCTGGCGGAGGCGATCATGGATCTCCTCCTCGACGCCCCCGAGACCCGCCGACGCGGCGCCGACACGCTGAGGTCGGCCGTACCGGGCAGCACCTGGCAGTACGGCGTGCTGGGCCCGTTGCGGGCGATGCACGGCGGGCGTGACCGTACACCCGTCTCGCACGCGGGACGGATCGCCCTCAGCAGTTTGCTGCTGGCGCGCGGCGAGCCGGTGTCCGAGGCCGAGCTCGTCCTCGCTCTGGGGGACGCGCCCACGCTCCGGGACTCGACCCTCGTCGCGGATGTCCTCGTCGTCCTGCTGAGCGACGGGCATGCCGTGGAGGGGCCCGACGGGCACTACCGTCTGCCGCTCGACGCCGACGAGTTGGACCTCTCCCTCGCCGAACAGCTGGCCGCCGACGCCGCGCGTGCCGCGGAGGCGGGGGAGACACGGCGGGCCGCCTGGCTGTACGACGCCGCTCTCGGGCACTGGTACGGCGAGCCGCTGGACGGTATCGAGGGCGCCTGGGCCGAGCGGGAGCGGGAGCGACTGCACGCGTGGCGCCGCTCGTTGGAGGCCGCCCGCGGCGCGGTGCCGGGGCCCGGCACGACGAGCCCACCGGAATCCGGAGCCGCGCCGGAAGCCGCGTCCCCGCCCGAGGCCGTCCAGGGTGACGATGTCCACCTCGCCATCGGCGGCGCCGAGTTGTTCGGCGTCCCCAGGGACACCCGGACCGAAGCCAAACTGTTCTTCATCCCCCGCTTCCGGCACGCGTGCCGGGAGGCGTTCGGCGACCCGGGCACCTTCGAGGAGCGCGGCACCCCCATGGTGCCCGACACCACGCTGCGTGTGACGGCCGGACCGGAGTACACGACGGCCGATGTACTCGACCGGCTCGTCGACCCGTTCGCTCCGCTCCTGGCCGAGGGGATGTCGAGCTGGCTCTTCCCGCTGCCCGTGGTGCTGACCATCCATTTCCACTCCGGGCCGCCGGACGCCGTGGCGCTGGAACTGGAGCGGAAGTCCCCGGCCCTGGGAACGCTGGGCGGCATGGGGTTCGGGAAGATCGCCATGATGCTGGGGCTACGGGACGACCTGTACCGGCGGGTCGGCGCGCCCGAGGGCTACCGTCCCTTCGACATCGAGACCGAGGACGGCAGCACGCATGTCGTCTGGTACCGGGTCATTCACTACGCGCCGCCCAAGCCCGCGAACCGGCCCTCCTGGCTGCGCCGTCTGTTCGGCGGCGGCGATACCGCCGAGAACGAGAACACAGCGGCCGCGGAGACCCCGGGGAACACCGAGCCGGAGGGCTAGGGCCTCTCGTTTGGATCAGGCCGGGCTCGCGAGCCCTGGCACCATGCCTCGCCACGTTGTCGTCAGTCGCCGACTCCCCCACAGCCTCAAGGGCGTGGGAGGTGCCCCCTCCGCGTCGGCTCCCTCCTCCGCCTCGCGATCCACGGCACCAGCCCCCGCTCCCTGATCCGGCCTGATCCAAACGAAAGACCCTAACTCCCCTGGCTGTCCCGGCCCTTGTCACGGCTCTCCCGCGTCCCGTGCAGCCCCGCCCTCATCCGCGACCTGACATCGTCCGGCGGCAGGAACCTGGACCAGCGCTCCGGGAACTCCGACGGCATGTCCGGGTCGGTCACATCGTCGTCCTGCGGCCCGTCCGGTCCCTCCGCCGCGACCGTACGGGCCACCAGCTCCGCCGCCTGGGCCGCGCGCAGCCGTTCATTGGCCGCCCGCGCCGCGGCCGTGGCGACCGACGGCCAGACCCGGTCGATGGCGGCGTTGACCGCCGCGCCCACCAGCACCGCGAACGCCGAGACACCGATCCAGAGCAGCACGGCGATGGGGGCGGCGAGGGAGCCGTAGATGGTGGGGCCCTCGACCGTACTGGTCAGATAGATCCGCAGCAGGAAGCTGCCGAGCACCCACATCCCGAGGGCGACCAGCCCGCCGGGAACGTCCTCGATCCAGCGCGACCGTGCCGGTACGGAGACGTGGTAGAGCGTGGTGAGGAAGACGATGGAGAGCAGGATCACCACCGGCCAGTAGAGGACGCTGACGACCTCCGTGCCCCAGGGGATGAGCTCGACGACGCGGTCGGGGCCGACCACGGCGAGCGGCAGGACCACCGCGCCGATCACGATCGCCACGAGGTAGAGCAGGAAGGCGAGCAGCCGGGTCGCGACGATGCCGCGCCGGCCGTCGAGCCCGTACATCACGGTGATGGTGTCGACAAAGACATTGACCGCGCGGGAACCGGACCAGAGCGCGATCGCGAAGCCGAGCGAGATCACATCGGGCCGCCCACCGTGCGTGATGTCCTTCAGCAGGGGTTTGGCGATCTCGTCGACGCCTCGCTGCGAGAGCACCGTGCCGGCCGCCGAGAGGATGTTCTTCTCGATGGAGGCGACGGTGGTGGTGTCGGTCCAGTCGTCCACATAGCCGAGCAGCCCGATGAGTCCGAGCAGCAGCGGCGGCAGCGAGAGCAGCGTGAAGAACGCCGCCTCGGCCGCGAGCCCCAGGATGCGGTACTCGATGCACGAGTTGACGGTGTCCTTCAGCAGCAACCAGGCCATCTTCCGCTTGGATACGTCGCGATAGAGGACTCGGGCCCGGTGGAGTCGACCCGCCGGCCGCTCGGGTGTTTCTTTTGCTGCCTGCACCTCCTTACCGTATCGGCATGGCAGCCAGCACCCACACAGTGACCAACCAGGTTCCGCCCCTGGTGGGGTACGACGTCTTCAGCGCCGACCGTGCCCTGACCGAAGGCGTGGAGCGGCACAGTGCGCCCGCACTCCTCGACGAGACCCGAGCGGAGCTGACGGCCCTCGGCCGGGCCGCCGGATCGGCCGAGGCCCAGGAGTGGGGTGCGCTGGCCAATGAGAATCCCCCGAAGCCGCGCACCCATGACCGCTACGGGAACCGGATCGACGAGGTGGACTTCCATCCGGCCTGGCATCAGCTGCTGGGGCGCTCGGTCGGCGCGGGACTGACCGACGCCTGGGGCCGGCCCGGCGGCCATCTGCGCCGTGCGGCCGGCTTCTTCGTCTGGACGCAGGTGGAGGCCGGGAACGGCTGTCCGGTGTCGATGACGCACGCCGCGGTGCCCGCGCTGCGTACGGAACCGGAACTCGCCGCCGAGTGGGAGCCGAGGCTGATCTCCCACCGGTACGAGCCGGGTCTGCGGCCCGCCGCGGAGAAGGCCGGCGTGCTCTTCGGGATGGGCATGACGGAGAAGCAGGGCGGCAGCGACGTACGGGCCAACACGACGGGGGCGGTGCCGCTGGACGCGGCCGGCGAGTATCTGCTGACCGGGCACAAGTGGTTCTGTTCCGCGCCGATGTGCGACGGGTTTCTCGTCCTGGCGCAGGCACCCGGCGGTCTGACCTGTTTCCTCGTACCGCGCGTGCTGGCCGACGGCACCCGCAATGTGTTCCGGATCCAGCGGCTCAAGGACAAGCTGGGCAACCGCTCCAACGCCTCCGCCGAGGTCGAGTTCGACGGGACGTGGGCACGCCGGGTCGGCGAGGAGGGCCGCGGGGTGCGCACCATCATCGAGATGGTGGCGGCGACCCGGCTCGACTGTGTGGTGGGCTCGGCCGCGCTGATGCGGCAGTCGGTGGCGCAGGCGGTGCATCACGCCACGTACCGCCGCGCGTTCGGCGGTGAGTTGATCGACAAGCCGCTGATGCGCAACGTACTGGCCGATCTGGCGCTGGAGTCGGAGGCGGCGACGACCCTCGCGCTGCGGCTGGCGTCCGCGTACGACACCGTCCAGAACGGTGGTGACGGCGCGGACCGGGAACGGGCCTTTCTGCGGCTCGCGGTGCCCGCGGCCAAGTACTGGGTGACCAAGCGCTGTACGCCGGTCGCGGCCGAGGCCCTGGAGTGCCTGGGCGGCAACGGCTATGTGGAGGAGTCGGGTATGCCGCGGCTGCTGCGCGAGTCCCCGCTCAACTCGATCTGGGAGGGCTCGGGGAATGTGCAGGCCCTTGACGTGCTGCGGGCCCTCCAGCGCGAGCCGGAGGCGCTGAACGCCGTGCTCCGGGAGGTCGGCGAGGCACGGGGGGCCGATCACCGGCTGGACGGCGCGATCAAGGGGCTGCTGACCGAACTGGCCGATCTGTCCGGCATCGAGGCGCGGGCCCGGCGGCTGGTGGAGCGGCTGGCGCTGGTGCTCCAGGGCTCGCTGCTGGTGCGATGGGCGCCGCCGGAGGTGGCCGACGCGTTCTGCGCCTCGCGGCTGGGCGGGGACTGGGGCACGGCCTTCGGCACGCTGCCCCCCACGCTCGATCTGGCATCGGTCGTGGACCGGGCTCGGCCGGTCAGGGGCTAGGGCGGACAGAACCTGGCGGGCCCGCCGGACAGGGCCGAGGCGCTGTCCGGCGGCAAGCCGGGGTGGCGCCGCGCCGACACGGCACCACCCCTGGCTTGCCTTCACTTTCACGCACCCACCCGCGCTCCGCCAGAGTTGCAGGCCGTTGCAAGCGGGCGCGCTGGATATCCGAAGCACCGCAGGTGACACGGGGGGCCCGATGAAGGACGTACCGCTGAAGGACGCACCACTGAACGACGTGCCGCTCGATCTGACGCGGCTCATGGCCATGGACAGTGCGCGGGCCGCCCGGCTGCTGCACCGGGTACGGGACGCCGCGCTCGCGGGTGAGCCGCCGCCGGTGGCTCCCCGGCCGGTGATCGAGGCGTCCTGGCGGCGGATGCTCGGGATCGGGCTGGATCCCGACCGGTCCGCGAACGGGGTGCTGCTGGAGCCGGACGAGCTGGAGCAGCGCAGACGCGCCTCCGCGCTGGGCGACGTGATGAACACGCTCAGCGGCTCCCTCGGCGAGATCGTCCGCTCCTCGCGCCAGGTGATGGTGGTGACCGACGACGAGGGGCGGGTGCTGTGGCGGGAGGGCGGCCTCGCGGTGCTGCGGCAGGCGAACGGCATCCGTCTCGAAGAGGGCGCCGCCTGGTCCGAGCGGGCCATGGGGACCAATGCGATAGGTACGGCGCTGGCGCTGCGCCGGCCGGTGCAGGTCCACTCGGCCGAGCATTTCGTCCGTGATCTGCACACCTGGACCTGCGCGGCGTCGCCGGTGCACGATCCGCGCGGCGGGCGGCTGCTGGGTGTGGTCGATGTGAGCGGCCCGGCGACGGGCTTCCATCCGACGACACTGGCGCTGGTCAGTTCCGTCGCCCGGCTCGCGGAGAGCGAGCTGCGCCAGCTCCACGGCCGGGCCGTGGAGCGGCTGCGTTCGGTGGCGGCGCCGATCCTGTGCCGACTGGGGGGCCGCGCCCTGGCGGTCGACCCCCATGGCTGGACGGCGGCGGTGACGGGCATGCCGCCGATGGACCGGCTGCGGCTGCCGAAGACGCTGCGGGCCGGCCGGCTCTGGCAGCCCTCGCTGGGCATGTGCACGGTCGAGCCGCTGCCCGGCGGATGGCTCATACAGGTGGACGAGGAGTGTCCGCCCGCCGAGACACCCAGCCGGGTGGTGCTGGACCTGAGCCGCCCCCGGCGCTGGTCGGTCGCGGTGTCCGGGTCGGCGGGCGGCTGGGCGCAGGAGCTCACCCCGCGCCATGCCGAGTTGCTGTACATCCTGGCGGTGCACCGGGCCGGCCGCAGCGCGGCGGAGCTGGCGGGCGATGTCTTCGGCGACACCACCAGGACGGTGACCGTACGGGCCGAGATGTCGCGGGTACGGCGCCATCTGTCGGGTGTGCTGGCGCACCGGCCCTACCGCTTCAGCGAGGAGGTCGAGGTGGAGGTCGTACGGCCCGAGGACCCCGGCGATCTGCTGCCGCACTCGACGGCCCCGGCGGTGCTCGGCGCACGGCGGCAGCCCTGTCCGTGACGGCGGTGGGGCGGGGCCGCACGGGGGCACGTCCGGGCGCGTTCGGGCGGCGTGGTTTTCTGGCCGGTATGAGCATCTCTGTGACCACCTGGTCCCTGGAACAGACCTCGCCCGACGATCTGCGGCCCGCGGCGGAGCCCGCGGGCGAGGTGCGGATCGTACGGGCGGAGGTGCCGTCCGCGGAGTTCAGCCGGTTCCTGTACACGGCCGTCGGCGACGACGTGAGCTGGCGTGACCGGCTCTCGCTGACACGGGAGCGGTGGCAGGAGACCATCGCCGCGCCCGGGGTGGAGACCTGGGTGGCGTACGAGCGGGGCACCCCGGCGGGGTACATGGAGCTGGCGGCGCAGGACGGGGCGACGGTCGAGATCGTGTACTTCGGGCTGATCCCCGCCTTCCGGGGCCGGCGTATCGGCGGCCATCTGCTGTCGTACGGGGCGGCCAGGGCCTGGGACCTGGCGGAGCGGTGGCCGCGTACGGAGCCGACCAAGCGGGTCTGGCTGCACACCTGCTCGAAGGACGGGCCGCACGCCATGGACAACTATCTGCGCCGGGGCTTCCGGCTCTTCGACACCAAGACCGAAGAGGAGCCGTAGAGCAGGCTCCAAACCCGCCGGGGCAGTGACAGACACCACACCGTCCCGCAATATGGGACGACTAGGTCCACACTTTGGATCCTAGTGGACTGCCCTGAGATCTGCGTGCCACGCTTCCATCATGTCCCGAGCTGGAATTGCCTTGGTGAGTCGGCTGCACGTCGACCTCGGCCGCATGTCCAGCGCCATCTGTCCGGCGGGCTGAGAGTCCCAGCACCGCCGCGATCCAGCGATCTCACGCGCTCCCCGACTTCTCTCTGAATCCTGCCGCGCACTACCGCGCCCACGCGCGAGTGTGCGGTTCAGAGCCGCCCTCCCGCATGTCTCGAAGGACGTATCCGCCATGGCCGCCACCCCGGACAAGCCCGCCAGCGCCACGCCACGCCGCAAGGTGAGCCGTCACCGCGGCGAGGGCCAGTGGGCCGTGGGTCACTTCACTCCGCTCAACGGCAATGAGCAGTTCAAGAAGGACGACGACGGCCTCAATGTGCGGGCCCGCATCGAGAACATCTACTCCAAGGCCGGGTTCGACTCGATCGACCCCAATGACCTGCGCGGCCGGATGCGCTGGTGGGGTCTCTACACCCAGCGCAAGCCCGGGATCGACGGCGGCAAGACCGCGATCCTGGAGCCGGAGGAGCTGGACGACGAGTACTTCATGCTGCGGGTACGGATCGACGGCGGCCGGCTGACCACCGAGCAGCTGCGGGTCATCGGCGAGGTCTCGCAGGAGTTCGCGCGCGGGACGGCCGACATCACCGACCGGCAGAACATCCAGTACCACTGGATCCGGATCGAGGACGTGCCGGAGATCTGGAACCGGCTCGAAGCGGTGGGTCTCTCCACGACCGAGGCGTGCGGTGACACCCCCCGCGTGATCCTCGGTTCGCCGGTGGCCGGTATCGCCGAGGACGAGATCATCGACGGCACCCCGGCGATCGACGAGATCCAGCGCCGGATCATCGGCAACCCCGACTTCTCCAATCTGCCGCGCAAGTTCAAGTCCGCGATCTCCGGATCGCCGTCGCTGGACGTGGCGCACGAGATCAACGACATCGCGTTCGTCGGGGTCGACCACCCGGAGCACGGCCCCGGTTTCGACCTCTGGGTGGGCGGCGGGCTCTCCACCAACCCCAAGATCGGCCAGCGGCTCGGCGCCTGGGTGCCGCTGGACGAGATCCCGGACGTCTACACCGGTGTCATCTCGGTCTTCCGTGACTACGGCTACCGCCGGCTGCGCACGCGCGCCCGGCTGAAGTTCCTGCTCGCCGACTGGGGCGCGGAGAAGTTCCGCCGGATCCTGGAGGAGGAGTACCTCAAGCGCGAGCTCATCGACGGCCCGGCGCCCGAGCAGCCCGTACACCGCTGGCGGGACCACGTCGGTGTGCACCGGCAGCGCGACGGCCGCTTCTACGTCGGGTTCGCACCGCGCGTCGGCCGGGTCGACGGCGCCACGCTGACGAAGATCGCCGAGCTGGCGGCGGCGCACGGCTCGGGCCGGCTGCGTACCACCGCCGAGCAGAAGATGATCGTCCTCGATGTGGCGGAGGACCGGATCGACTCGCTGGTGGCCGGTCTTGAGGCGCTGGACCTGCGGGTCGATCCGTCACCGTTCCGGCGCGGCACGATGGCCTGCACCGGCATCGAGTTCTGCAAGCTGGCGATCGTCGAGACCAAGCGGCGCGGCGCCACGCTCATCGACGAACTGGAGCGCCGTATCCCGGAGTTCGACGAGCCGATCACGATCAACGTCAACGGCTGCCCGAACGCCTGCGCCCGTATCCAGACCGCGGACATCGGTCTCAAGGGACAGCTGGTGCTGGACAAGGACGGCAACCAGGTCGAGGGCTTCCAGGTGCATCTGGGCGGCGCGCTGGGCCTGGAGGCCGGATTCGGCCGTAAGGTCCGCGGTCTGAAGGTCACCTCCGAGGAACTGCCCGACTACGTCGAGCGGGTGCTCGGGCGGTTCCAGAAGGAGCGCGAGGACGGCGAGCGCTTCGCCAGCTGGGCGGCGCGCGCGTCGGAGGAGGCGCTGTCATGAGCGAGCGCGCGGCGCCCTTCTACTGCCCTTACTGCGGCGACGAGGACCTGCGTCCGAACGAGCAGGGACATGGCGCCTGGGAATGCGCGGCATGCAATCGCGCCTTCCAGTTGAAGTTCCTCGGGCTGCTGTCCCGTGGACTCCAACGGAGCGATGGAGGCGAAGAGATATGACCGGACTGACGGAGACCGACGATCCCCGCGCGCTCGCCGAGCGTGCGGGCCGCGCACTCGAAGACGCCTCGGCCCTGGAGATCCTCACCTGGGCCGTCGACACCTTCGGCGAGCGGTTCTGTGTGACGTCCTCGATGGAGGACGCGGTGGTCGCCCATCTCGCCTCCCGGGTACGGCCCGGTGTCGATGTGGTCTTCCTCGACACCGGCTATCACTTCCCCGAGACCATCGGCACCCGGGACGCGGTGGACGCCGTGATGGACGTCCATGTCATCACGCTCACCCCGCGCAGGACCGTCGTCGAGCAGGACGCCGAGCACGGCCCCCGGCTGCATGACCGCGACCCCGACCTGTGCTGCGCCCTGCGCAAGGTCGCGCCCCTTGAGGAGGGCCTGGCGGGGTACGACGCCTGGGCCACCGGACTGCGCCGCGACGAGTCCCCGACCCGGGCCAATACGCCGGTCGTGGGCTGGGACGAGAAGCGCGGCAAGGTCAAGATCTCCCCGATCGCCCGGTGGACGCAGGACGATGTGGACGCCTATGTCGCCGAGCACGGTGTGCTCACCAACCCGCTGCTGATGGACGGTTACGCCTCCGTGGGGTGCGCCCCCTGCACCCGCCGGGTGCTGGAGGGCGAGGACGCGCGCGCCGGCCGCTGGGCCGGACGCGCCAAGACGGAGTGCGGGCTGCACGGATGACGGGCCGCCAGGAGGGACGTGCGAGCGTGACGGAGACGCCGGGGATCGTGACGGAGACGGCGCGGATACCGGGGACGACCGGCACGACGGGGGCAACGGAGCAGGGCGCGACGGTCTGGCTCACCGGACTGCCGAGCGCCGGCAAGACGACCATCGCGAACGCGCTGGCGGACCGGCTCCGCGCCGAGGGCCACCGTGTCGAGGTGCTCGACGGCGACGAGATCCGGGAGTTCCTCTCCGCGGGCCTCGGCTTCAGCCGCGAGGACCGGCACACCAACGTGCAGCGCATCGGGTTCGTCGCCGAGCTGCTCGCCTCGAACGGCGTCAAGGCGCTGGTGCCGGTGATCGCACCGTACGCGGACAGCCGCGAGGCGGTGCGCAAACGCCATCAGACCGAGGGCACCGGGTATCTGGAGGTGCATGTGGCCACGCCGGTCGAGGTGTGCTCCGTACGCGATGTGAAGGGTCTGTACGCCAAGCAGGCGGCCGGCGAGATCTCCGGACTGACCGGGGTGGACGACCCCTACGAGGCACCGGACTCGCCCGATCTGCGGATCGAGTCGCACACCCAGTCCGTACCGGAGTCCGCCGCCGCGCTCCACGCGCTGCTCACCGAGAGGGGTCTCGCGTGACCACCACCGTAGCCACCATCGCCGAGGGCACGGACGCCCCCTACGCGCTGAGCCATCTGGACGCCCTGGAGTCCGAGGCGGTGCATATCTTCCGGGAGGTGGCGGGCGAGTTCGAGCGGCCGGTGATCCTCTTCTCCGGCGGCAAGGACTCGATCGTCATGCTGCATCTGGCGCTGAAGGCGTTCGCGCCCGCGCCGGTGCCGTTCTCCCTGCTCCATGTCGACACCGGCCACAACTTCCCCGAGGTGCTCGAATACCGCGACCGCACGGTGGCCGCGCACGGACTGCGGCTCCATGTCGCGTCCGTGCAGGAGTACATCGACGCGGGAAAGCTGCGCGAGCGGCCCGACGGCACCCGTAATCCGCTCCAGACCGTGCCGCTCACCGAGAAGATCCAGGCCGAGCGGTTCGACGCGGTCTTCGGAGGTGGCCGGCGCGACGAGGAGAAGGCCCGCGCCAAGGAGCGGGTGTTCTCGCTGCGCGACGAGTTCTCGCAGTGGGACCCGCGCCGTCAGCGGCCCGAGCTGTGGCAGCTCTACAACGGCCGGCACGCCCCCGGCGAGCATGTCCGGGTCTTCCCGCTCTCCAACTGGACCGAGCTGGACGTCTGGCAGTACATCGCCCGCGAGGGGATCGCGCTCCCGGAGATCTACTTCGCGCACGAGCGGGAGGTCTTCCAGCGCGGTGGCATGTGGCTGACCGCCGGGGAGTGGGGCGGCCCCAAGGAGTCCGAGCCCGCCGAGAAGCGCCGGGTGCGCTACCGCACGGTCGGTGACATGTCCTGCACGGGCGCCGTCGACTCCGACGCCACCACGCTCGACGCGGTGATCGCCGAGATCACCGCCTCCCGTCTCACCGAGCGCGGCGCGACCCGCGCCGACGACAAGATGTCCGAGGCCGCGATGGAAGACCGCAAGCGCGAGGGGTACTTCTAGCCATGACGAGCAACAGTGCCACGGATCAGTTCGCGGAGCGGCTGTCGGCCACCACCCTGCTGCGGTTCGCCACCGCGGGCTCCGTCGACGACGGCAAGTCCACGCTCGTCGGCCGGCTGCTGCACGACTCCAAGTCGGTGCTGACCGACCAGCTGGAGGCCGTCGAGCACGCCTCCCGCCGCCGCGGCCAGGAGGCACCCGACCTGGCGCTGCTCACGGACGGGCTGCGGGCCGAGCGCGAGCAGGGCATCACGATCGATGTCGCCTACCGCTACTTCGCCACGCCCCGGCGGCGGTTCATCCTCGCCGACACCCCCGGGCATGTGCAGTACACCCGGAACATGGTGACCGGAGCCTCCACCGCCGAGCTGGCCGTGGTGCTCGTGGACGCCCGTAACGGTGTGGTCGAGCAGACCCGCCGCCATGCCGCGGTGGCCGCCCTGCTGCGGGTCCCGCATGTGGTCCTGGCCGTCAACAAGATGGACCTCGTCGGGTACGCGGAGCCCGTGTTCGCCGCGATCGCCGAGGAGTTCACCGCGTACGCCGCCTCCCTCGGCGTCCCGGAGATCACCGCGATCCCGATCTCCGCGCTCGCCGGTGACAATGTCGTGGAGCCGTCCGCGCACATGGACTGGTACGGCGGCCCGACCGTACTGGAGTACCTGGAGACCGTCCCGGTCAGCCATGACCTGGCCGGGTGCCCGGCACGCTTCCCGGTGCAGTACGTGATCCGCCCGCAGAGCGCCGAGCACCCCGACTACCGCGGCTACGCGGGCCAGATCGCCTCCGGGGTGCTGCGCGTCGGCGACCCGGTGACCGTCCTGCCCTCGGGCCGTACGAGCACGATCGAGGGCATCGACGCGCTGGGCGTCGGCGTGGGCGCGGGCACCACCGTGGATCTCGCCTGGGCTCCGCAGTCCGTGACGGTCCGGCTCGCCGACGACATCGACGTCTCGCGCGGCGATCTGATCGCGCCCACCGCACAGCTGCCCGCCACGACCCAGGACGTCGAGGCGACCGTCTGCCATGTCGCCGACCAGCCGCTGACCGTGGGCCAGCGGGTGCTGCTGAAGCACACCACCCGTACGGTCAAGGCGATCGTCAAGGACATCCCGTCCCGGCTGACGCTGGACGATCTCTCCCAGCATCCGGCCCCCGGACAACTCGTCGCCAATGACATCGGGCGGGTGAGGGTCCGTACCGCCGAGCCGCTCGCGCTCGACAGCTACGCCGACTCCCGGCACACCGGCTCCTTCCTGCTGATCGACCCCGCCGACGGAACGACGCTGAGCGCCGGTATGGCGGGCGACGCCTTCGCGGCCACCGCGCCCGACACGGCCCCGGCCGCCGACAACGAGAGCTGGGACTTCTGATGACGCCGGCGGTGCACGACGTCTACGCGACGTTCGCGAAGGAGGGCGGCCGGGTCGGCAGCGGCGCCCTCGGCGCGGGAACGGGCGGGGTGGCGCGATGTGCGCGATGACGTACGCGCACCGCATGCGCGCCCGCACCCCCCGCCCGCCTCACCCGCACGACCCGTTCCGCCGAAGACCTGCCGATCTCCCGGCCGCGCCCCCGACTCCGTAAGAAGGGCGTGAGCACCGGGCCAACGAGAGGAACCCCTCCCGTGCCTGTCTCCCGCATCACCGCCCGCCGCGGACTCACCCTCGTGGCCGTGCTGCCGCTGCTCGCCGTCGCGCTCACCTCCTGCGGCTACGGCTCCGAGGCGGACAAGAGCGACAACGCCGCCCCGGCCGCCGAGGGCAAGGCGCTCTCCGCCGACACGGTGAAGATCGGGTACTTCCCGAACCTCACCCACGCGACCGCCCTGGTCGGCATCGAGGAGGGGCTCTTCCAGAAGGAGCTGGGCGGTACGAAGGTGGCGCCCTCGACCTTCAACGCGGGCCCCTCCGAGATCGAGGCCCTCAACGCGGGCAGCATCGACATCGGCTTCATCGGCCCCTCGCCGGCCATCAACGGCTACACCCAGACCGGCGGCAAGAGCCTGCGCGTCATCGGCGGCTCCGCCTCGGGCGGGGTCAAGCTCGTCGTCGACCCGGCGAAGATCAAGACCCTGGACGACGTCAAGGGCAAGAAGATCGCCACCCCGCAGCTGGGCAACACGCAGGACGTGGCGTTCCTCAACTGGATCTCCGAGAAGGGCTGGAAGGTCGACGCCCAGTCCGGCAAGGGCGATGTCTCCGTCGTCCGTACGGACAACAAGATCACCCCGGACGCCTACAAGTCCGGTTCCATCGACGGCGCGTGGGTGCCGGAGCCGACCGCGTCCAAGCTGGTCGCGGAGGGCGCCAAGGTACTGCTCGACGAGTCGGACCTGTGGCCGGACAAGAAGTTCGTGATCACGAACATCATCGTGTCGCAGGAGTTCCTCGGCGAGCACCCGGACGTGGTCGAGGCCGTGCTGCGCGGCTCGGTGAAGACCAACGAGTGGATCAACGCCAACGAGGACAAGGCGAAGGCGTCCGCCAACCAGGCGCTCAAGACGCTCTCCGGCAAGGCGCTGCCGCCCGAGGTCCTCGACCCGGCGTGGCAGTCGATCCAGATCACCGACGACCCGCTGGCCACGACGCTCCAGGCGCAGGCCGATCACGCGGTCAAGGCAGGACTGCTCAAGAAGCCGGACCTGAACGGCATTTACGACCTGGGGCCCCTCAACAAGGTGCTCAAGGCCGCCGGTCGGCCCGAGGTGGCCGACGCCGGACTCGGCGCCGAGTAAGCCGTAAGCCAGGACCCACCAGGACCCGGACCGTATCCACCCGTTCCCAGGAGGTGACGACCATGGCCACAACGTTCGCCAAGGCCGCCGAGAGCACCCCGGCGGTGGACCACGCCGCCCGTATCGCGCATGTCTCGAAGTCCTTCGTGACACCGGCCGGGCAGCAGCTCGTCCTGGACGACATCACCCTCGATGTCGCACCGGGCGAGTTCGTCACCCTCCTGGGAGCGTCGGGATGCGGCAAGTCGACCCTGCTCAATCTGGTCGCCGGGCTCGACCGGCCGTCCGCCGGGTCCATCGAGACCCCGGGCGGCCGGCCCGCCCTGATGTTCCAGGAGCACGCGCTGTTCCCGTGGCTGACCGCGGGCAAGAACATCGAACTGGCGCTGCGGCTGCGCGGCGTGCCCAAGCAGGAGCGGCGCGGCGAGGCGGAGCGGCTGCTCGGTCTCGTACGGCTGGAGGGCTCGTACGGCAAGCGGGTGCACGAGCTGTCCGGCGGGATGCGGCAGCGGGTCGCGCTGGCGCGCGCGCTCGCCCAGGACAGCCGGCTCCTGCTGATGGACGAGCCGTTCGCGGCGCTCGACGCGATCACCCGGGACGTCCTGCACGACGAACTGACCCGTATCTGGCGCGAGACGGGTCTGTCGGTCCTCTTCGTCACACACAACGTGCGCGAGGCGGTACGGCTCGCCGAGCGCGTCGTCCTGCTGTCGTCGCGCCCCGGCCGGGTGGCCCGTGAGTGGCGTGTGGACATCCCGCAGCCGCGCCGTATCGAGGACAGCGCCGTCGCGGAGCTGTCGGTCGAGATCACCGAAGAACTGCGTGGGGAGATCCGCCGCCATGGCCAGCACTGAGACGACGCGGAAGGACACGTCGCCGGAGGGCACGTCGCCACGGGACGCGACGCCGGGAAACACGGCGCCGGGGAACGCCCCGTCGCACGGCGACATGGCCGGCCTGGAGGCCGGACTCGACGCGCTGGAGACCGTGCGGACCGGGCGTACGCCGCTGCGCCAGACGCTCGTCCAGAAGGTGCTGCCGCCGGTCGTCGCCATCGCGCTGGTGCTGGTGGTGTGGCAGATCCTCGTCTGGGCCGAGGTCACCGACGACTACAAGCTCCCCTCGCCCGGCGCGGTGTGGGGCGAGGTGTCCGACGCCTGGGCGCAGGGCACACTGCTCGGCTATATCTGGACCAGCGTGTCGCGCGGTCTGCTGGGCTTCCTGTTGGCGCTGGTGATCGGCACGCCGCTCGGGCTGCTGGTCGCCCGGGTGAAGTTCATCCGCGCGGCCATCGGCCCGATCCTCTCCGGACTCCAGTCGCTGCCCTCGGTGGCCTGGGTGCCGCCGGCCGTGATCTGGCTGGGGCTCAACGACTCGATGATGTACGCGGTCATCCTGCTCGGCGCGGTCCCCTCGATCGCCAACGGCCTGGTCTCCGGCGTCGATCAGGTGCCGCCGCTCTTCCTGCGGGCCGGGCGTACGCTCGGCGCCACCGGGCTGCGTGGTACCTGGCACATCGTCATGCCGGCCGCGCTGCCCGGCTATCTGGCCGGGCTGAAGCAAGGCTGGGCGTTCTCCTGGCGCTCCCTGATGGCCGCGGAGATCATCGCGTCCTCGCCCGATCTCGGTGTGGGTCTCGGGCAGCTGCTGGAGAACGGCCGTACGGTCGGCAGTATGCCGATGGTGTTCCTCGCCATCTTCCTGATCCTGATCGTCGGTATCGCCATCGACCTGCTGATCTTCAGTCCGCTGGAGCGGCGCGTGCTGCGCGGCCGCGGTCTCCTGGTGAAGAGCTGAACCCATGCACCACACGTACTCCGGGCACCCCACGCTCCACACGTGCTCCAGGCGTCCCATGGACCACCCGGAGCCTCCTGTCCTGCTGATCGTCGCCCACGGCAGCCGCGACCCCCGGCATGCCGCGACCGTGCACGCCCTCGCCGGGCGGCTGCGGTCGCAGCGGCCCGGACTGCGCGTGGAGACCGGCTTCCTGGACTTCAACGCCCCGTCCGTCCCCCAGCTGCTGGACCGGCTGGCGCTGGAGGACGTACGGAACGTGATCGCGCTGCCCCTGCTGCTGACGCGCGCCTTCCACGCCAAGTCCGACATCCCGGCGGTGCTGCGCGAGGCGTCGGCGCGCCACCCGCTGCTGCGGATCGGGCAGGCCGAGGTGCTCGGCCCCTCGCCGCTGCTGACCGACGCGCTGGAGCGGCGGCTGTACGAGGCGGGGCTCACCCCCGCCGACAAGGGCTCGACCGGGGTCGTGCTGGCCTCGGCGGGCTCCTCCGACCCGGAGGCGATCGCAGTGATCGCTGAAATCGCGCGGGAGTGGCGGCACACCGGTTGGTGCGCCGTGCGGCCTGCGTTCGCCTCCGCATCGCTGCCCCGCACCGAGGACGCGGTGCGCGCGCTGCGCGCCGAGGGCGTACGGCGGGTCGCCGTGGCCCCGTACGTCATCGCCCCCGGCTTCCTGCCGGACCGCATCGCGGCCGGTGCCCGGGAGGGCGGCGCGGAGGTGCTGGCCGGGGTGCTGGGCGCCGCCCCCGAGCTGGCGCGGCTGCTGCTGCGCAGGTACGACGAGAGGGCATCGGCCCGGGACCGCCTCACGGCCCCGGAACACCTCACGGCGCCGGCACGCCTCAGGGCCCTGGCGCGCCCCGCGTAGCGAGACATGCCCGCGGCCCGCGGCCCGCGGTACGCCGTGCGTCCGCGCGAGAGCGCCTGCCGGTACCGTTCGGCCCTATTCATCGCGCTCATCCGTGCGGAGACTCGGAAGAGCGGAAGGTGGTAGCCATGGAATCCAAGGAATGGACCGTCCGGATCCACATCACGGAAGACGGTGACGAGACCAAGGCCGATGCCGTCCTGACCACCCGGGACACCTCACGCATCGCGGGCAGAGGCATGGCCCGGCGCAATCCGATCGACCGGACCGTACCCGAGATAGGTGACGAACTCGCCGCCAGCCGCGCGCTGGAGGATCTTGCCATCCGCCTGCACGACGTCGCCTCCGACGACATCGTCGACCTCGCGGGCCCCGCCGAGTCCTCCCGGAGGTGACGAGGCCCGGCAGCCCTCCCCGGCCGGGTCCTTCGGTACCGTCCGGGGATGATTCAGAACGACTTCCCGCTCGGCGGGACCCTCCCCGTGGGCCGGCTGGGGTTCGGTACGGCTCAGCTGACCGGGCCCGGCTACTGGGGACCGCGCGGTGAGCGGGCCGACGCAGTCGCCGTGCTGCGGCGGGCCGTCGAGCGCGGGGTGACGCTCATCGACACGGCGGACAATTACGGACCCGGTCTCGCGGAGGAGCTGGTCGCCGAGGCGCTGTATCCGTATCCGGCCGGTCTGGTGATCGCGACCAAGGGCGGAGTGGTCCGTACCAGCGACCGTGCCTGGCACATAGACGGCCGCCCCGGACGGCTGCGGGAGATGTGCGAGGCGAGCCTGCGCCGGCTGCGTACGGACACGATCGACCTGTACCAGCTGCACCGGCTGGACCCCGGCGTACCGCTCGCCGAGCAGCTGGGGGCTCTGGATGAGCTGCGGCGGGAAGGTAAGATCCGGAATATCGGTCTGGACACCATCACCGCCGACCAGCTGGAGCGGGCGCTCTCCCTGACCGGGATCGCCTCGGTGCAGAACCGTTTTCATCTCCTCGACCGGACCTCGGCCGCGGTGTTGAGTCTGTGCGAGGCCCATGGTCTCGCGTTTCTGCCGTGGTTCCCGCTGGCCAATGGCGCGTTGACCGGTGACGCGGCGACGGCGCTCGGCTCCGTCGCGGCCCGCCATGGAGCGACCGGAGGGCAGATCGCCCTGGCCTGGCTGCTGCACCGCTCCCCCGTCCTGTGCCCCACCCCCGGCACCGGCTCGCCCGCCCATCTGGACGAGAATCTGGCCGCCGCGGAGGTCCGGCTGTCCGCCGAGGACATGAGCAGGCTCGAAACGCTCACGGCGCTCAACACACCTGCCACGCGTGTCCCGCCGGGCACACCCGGCACACCCGGCACACCCGGCACACCCGGCACACCCGGCACACCCGGCACACCCGGCACACCCGGCACACCCGGCACACCCGGCACCGACTGACGGAACCCAGGAGCACATGCGCATGATCACCGCGGCCACCGTGGTACGCGCGGAAGGCGTCGATGTCGTCCGCGACGGAAAGCTGCTGCTGGACTCGGTGTCACTGACCGTACGCGGTGGAGAACACTGGGCACTGCTCGGTGCCAACGGCGCCGGGAAGAGCACCCTGCTGGGGATGGTGGGCGCGGTCACGCACCCCACCCGCGGCACGGTCGAGATCCTCGGAGAGTCCCTCGGCCGGGTCGATCTGCGCCGGCTGCGCGCCCGGCTCGGCCATGTCAACCCTCGCCATCCGCTGCGTTCGCCGCTGCGGGTGCGTGATGTCGTACTGACCGGGCTGACGAACTCGGTCGAGCCGGTACCCCGCTGGTCCCCCACCCCCCCGCGAGCGCGAGCGCGCGGGCGAACTGCTGGCCATGCTGGGGATGGACGGCAAGGGCGAGGCCCGCTGGCCGACGCTCTCGCAGGGCGAGCGGGGCCGTACGCTCATCGCCCGCGCGCTGATGCCCCGGCCGCGGCTCCTGCTGCTCGACGAGCCGGCCACCGGTCTCGATCTCGCCGCGCGCGAGCAGCTGCTGAGCAGTCTGGACGCGCTACGGCAGGAACATCCCGAGCTGGCGACGGTGCTGGTCACCCACCATCTGGAGGAGCTGCCCGCCTCCACCACCCATGCGATGCTGCTGCGCGCGGGGCGGTGTGTGGGGGCGGGGCTCGCGGATGACGTGCTCACCACGGACCGGGTCAGCACCTGCTTCGACCATCCGGTGCGGATCTCCCGTACGGACGGCCGGTGGACGGCGCGCGCCGAGCCGCGTGGACAGAAAAGGGTCCAGGGACCGGATCTAGTCGAACAGCGTGCCCTGGTGGAAGAAGAGCAGCCAGCCGTCATCGGTCAGCCGCCACAGTGAACTGCGGTGTGCCCGGCGGCCGTTGGATTCGCTGTCGTAGGTCAGCTGCACCACATCGGGAGCGAGCCGCACGCCCCGCATCTTGGAGGTGGTGATCGGCGAGGGCGCCGAGGCGCCGCCCTGCTCCGTGAGCATCGCGATGACCGAGGCGCGGTCCCACTCCCGGCCGGAGGCGCCGAACTCCCTGAAGTCCGGGTGGAGCAACTCCGCGAGCAGGGCCGGCGAGGACCGTACCGCCCGGTCGAGCAGCCGCAGTTCGGCCCGGATGGCGGCGGAGATCGCGGAGGTTCGGTCAGTCACGGGTGAGCTCCACCAGTTTGAGTACGGTGTTCCAGTTGCGGCTGGTGGCGGTGACGCCCTTGAACAGGGCCGGCCTGGCCAGGACTCCGGCGAGCTTGGAGCGGCCGAGGCCGTCCGGCGCGTAGAGATACAGCGCGCGGTCGCCCAGCCGGAATTCCTCGGGGAGGTACGCGGCCGGATCGAGTGACGCGAGCCGCTCGGGGCCCACCTGCTCGGAGAAGTAGGTGAGATGGAGCTGCTTGCCCTCCAGCGTGTGCGCCGGGAAGGGGCAGGCCTCGGTGACGGCCCGCAGATACGGGGCGCCGCGCACCAGGCAGTCGACGGTGAACCCGAAGCGCTGTTCGATGGCGCGCTCCAGAGCGACGCCGAGGGCGCTCTCGTCGTCCGACGCGCTGGTGAAGACGGCGTTGCCGCTCTGGAGATAGGTACGGACATCGCCGTGGCCCAGCTCCGCGAGCAACTCACGGAGGTCGGCCATCGGGACCCGTCTGTGGCCGCTCACATTGATCCCTCGCAGGAGGGCGGCGTACGTCGTGGTCATGAGCACACGATAGGACGGCAGCCGCGCGCGTGGCTCCCGGCGCGAGCGGGTCGCGGCGGGCACACGCGGCGACGGGCACACGCGGCGCGGCGGCCGCCGCACTCCGTGGGGGAGAGCGCGACGGCCGCCGGATGTGCTGAGCCTGCCGGATGTGCTGAGCCTGCCGTACGTGCCGGGGCTACTCGACGATCTTGAGCAGCTTGTTCGGGGTGCCCGCGGACGCGTCGGTGATGGCGTCCGGGATGGCGCCGTCGGTCAGGGCCGTGGCGACCTGGTCCGGGGTGGCGTCCGGGTGACCGGCGAGATAGAGCGCGGCGGCGCCGACCACATGAGGCGTCGCCATCGAGGTGCCGGAGATGGTGTTGACGCCGGTGTCGCTGTCGTTCCAGTCCGAGGTGATGGCGGAGCCCGGCGCGTAGAGGTCCACCAGCGAGCCGTAGTTGGAGAAGCTCGACTGGCCGTCGGCCTCGGTGGACGAGGCGACCGTGATGGCCTCCTCGACCCGTGCGGGCGAGGTGGTGCTCGCGTCGCTGGAGTCGTTTCCGGCCGCGACGCCGAAGGTGACACCGGAGGCGATGGCGTTGCGGACGGCCTCGTCGAGGGCGGGGTCGGCGCCGCCGCCGAGGCTCATATTGGCGACGGACGGGCCCTGGTGGTTGGCGGCGACCCAGTCGATCCCGGCGACGACCTGCTCGGTGGTGCCCGAGCCGTTGTTGTCGAGCACCCGGACGGAGACGATCTTCGCCTTCTTGGCGACGCCGTGCGCGGCGCCCGCGATCGTGCCGGCCACATGCGTGCCGTGGCCGTAGCCGTCGTCGGCGTTGTCGTCACCGTCGATGGCGTCGTATCCGTAGCTGGCGCGGCCCTCGAAGTCCTGGTGGCTGATCCGGACTCCGGTGTCGAGCACATACGCGGTCACGCCCTCGCCGGCGCTGTCCGGGTAGGTGTAGGCGCTGTCACCGGCGGTCGCGGTCTGGTCGATCCGGTCGAGCCCCCAGGACGGCGGGTTGTCCTGGGTGGCGCTGACGGTGAACGTCCTGTTCTGGACGACCTTGTCGACGGCCGGGTCGGCCGCGAGGCGCTTGGCCTCCGTCGCGGTGAGCCCACTGGCGGAGAAGCCGTTGACGGCCGTGCTGTAGTTGCGCTTCAGCCGGCCTCCGTACTCCTTCGCCAGCTCCTTCTTGTCGGTCTTCCTGGCGGTCTTCTGGTCCAGCAGCACGATGTAGCTGCCGGCGACCGCGTCCTTGGCGTCGGCGCCGTACACCACTCCCTGTGCCGGAGCCGCGCCCGCTGTGGGGGAGGTGAGCGCGGTGATTCCGGCCGCGGCGGCCACGGCGGTGAGGGCGGCGGTGAGCTTGATCCTGCTCGCGCGCTTCTGTATTGGCATGAAGAGGGAACTCCTCGTCACTGTCTGTGGGGGGATCGCCGCCGGACGGAAGATCTCCGACGGACTGATGCGAAACCCTGGCCGATTGACGCGCTCATATCAAGAGCTTCAAGAGGCCGTGACGCAGTAAACACATTTCTGTCATAAGAAATCGGCCAGTCCGGAACACATCGGTCATGGCCGCCAACCCCCCGGAGACGCAGGGGACTTCGATCCCGTTTACGCGAGATGTCCGCACGCCCCCGGGAGGAGAGAACCCCCCTCCCGGACCACCGGCGCACGGGACGACACGGCTTGAACCCGTCCATGCCCAACCCGGGCGGCCGTCACAGCCGTTCGCTCAGCACGCACCGTTCGGACCGCACGCGCGCCGTTCGGTGAGCGCCCGCCGCTCACGCCGCACCTGCCGCACCCGCCGCACCCGCCGCACCCGCCGCTCACGCCGCTCACGCCGCACCCGCTGTTCAGACGCACTCGCTGTTCAGACCGCGTCCGCGGGCAGGGCCTCCTCGATAAGGTCCGCCGCCCGTCGCGTTCCACCCTCCCGCGCCATCCCGCGCCCGACCTCCCCCAGCCGCCTGGCCACTTCGGGGTCCGAGGCCACGGCGAGGACCGCCGCGCGCAGGGCCTCGGGGGTGGCCGCTTCCGTGTCGAGACGGCGGGCCACGCCCAGCGCGACCAGCGTGTCGGCGTTGCCGAACTGGTCGACGGCCTGCGGAACCGCGACCATCGGCGTGCCCGTCGCCAGACCCTCCTGGCTGCCGCCGGCGCCCGCGTGGGTGATGAACGCGTCGGCCTGCTGGAGAATGGCGAGCTGCGGCACCCAGCGGTGCACCTCCACATTGGCCGGCACGTCGCCCAACTCCGCCTCGTCGACGTACGCGCCGATCTGCAGGACGACATGCCAGCCCGGCAGATCCCCGAAGGCCTCGACGCACGCCCGGTAGAAGGCGGGCTGCTTGGTGAAGGCCGAACCGAGCGAGACCAGCAGCACCCGCTCCGCCCCGGCGGGCCGCTCCCACTCCCCCTGGTCGGCGCGGTCCCCCTGACAGGCACCGACGAAGGTGAACACGGACTCGTCCACGGACCCGGCGTTGTACTGGAGCGCTCTGGGGATCAGTACGAGAGAACGGGCGGGCCTGGCCACCAGCCGGTCCGGGTCGGTGTGGTCCATGTGGTGCTCGTCCAGCCACTCCTGGAACCTCGCGCGGTACGCCCTGCCGCGTTCGGAGGCGTCGAGCTCCGCGAGCATCGGCTCGGCGACGTCCTTCTCGTACCCCTCCCAGGCGACCATGTGCGTCGAGAACTGGAAGTACGGAACACCCCAGCGGTGCGCGAGCACGGGCGCCGGATAGGACGTGGTGTCACCGAGGACCAGATCGGGGCGGTCGCCCTCGAACGCCTCGGCCAGCTGCGGCAGCGCCTGGACGGCGTCGTCGAGGAACGGCTCCAGATTGTCGATCAGCTCCGTGCCCCAGGCTTCGGGGTCGTCGTCGGGGCCGGGCAGTACGGAGGTGTAGATCACCGGTTCCGCGCCGGTGGCCGCGACCTTCACGGCGAAGGAGGCGGGGATCGCGTAACTGACACGGTGCCCACGGGCGACCAGTTCCCGGATGACCTCCAGGCTCGGGTTCACATGCCCGTGGGCGGCGATGGAGAACATGGCGATATGGGCACGCTTCGATGCGGTCATGAGCCGACCGTAAACGAGACGAGACGTCTCGTACAACTCAATAGAGCCCCAGGGACCTGCCCGCGTTCGCGAATGCGAGACTTTGCCGACGAGTGCGACCACCGGAAGCAAAAGAGAGTCATCGATGGACGAGGCGCGGGCGCGGGAGATCCTGGCCGCGACGGGGCTGCCGCGCGACGCGGAGCTGCTGGCCCTGGGCGAGAACGCGGTATTCGGAACGGCCGGGCTGGTCGTCAAGGTCGGCCGGGACGCGACGGCCCACACCGAACTGCTGGAGCGGGCGCGGCGCGAGGTCGCTCTCGCGTCCTGGCTCGCGGAGTGCGGGATTCCGGCCGTGCGGGCGGCCGAGCCGGAGGCGCGGACGGTGGACGGTCATCCGGTGACGCTCTGGCACCGGCTGCCGGCCGCCGTACGGCCCGCCGGGCCCGGCGATCTGGCATCCCTGCTGCGGTTGGTGCACGCGCTGCCCGCCCCGGACTCGTCGCTGTTCACGCTCCCCCGCCGGGAGTTGCTCGGGGGCGTCGAGCGCTGGCTGCGGATCGCCGGGGACGCGATCGACCCGGCCGACGCCGGCTATCTGCGCGCGCGCCGCGACGGCTTCGCCGAGGCCGCCGCCACGCTCGTCCCCCGGCTGCCGATGGGCCCGATCCACGGCGACGCGCTGCCGCGCAATGTCCATGTCGGCCCGGACGGCCCCGTCCTGGTCGATCTGGAGACCTTCTCCTCGGACCTCAGGGAACACGATCTGGTGGTCATGGCGCTCTCCCGCGACCGGTACGGTCTGTCCGCCGAGGCGTACGACACCTTCACGGCCGTCTACGGCTGGGACGTACGCGAATGGGCCGGCTGCCCGGTCCTGCGCGGCGCCCGCGAGACGGCCAGCTGCGCCTGGGTGGCGCAGCACGCCCCGGCCAACCCCAAGGCCCTCGACGAGTTCCGGCGCCGGGTCGCCTCGCTGCGCGACGACGATCCCGAGGTCCGCTGGTACCCCTTCTGACCGGCCCCGCCGGGCCCGCCCCGGACTTCCCCAAGACAGGGCCCGATCTCCGCCGGGCCGTCGTGGCCCCCGAAGGCGTCCGCGTCGCTCCACCACAGGGCGGATCCCGATCGCGCCCTCGCCCAGGTCTTCGCCGCACTCCGCCCCGGCGGCGCCGTCAGGGCGTGGCCCGCGCCGAGGGCTCGGCCGCCGGCTCGCGCAGCGGCCAGACGCCGTCGATCACCGCGTCCGCGTTGCCCTTCTTCCGCAGGAACTTCTGGAAGTCGGCCGCCCACTCGGCGTACCAGCCGATCTGACGCTCATGCAGCAGAGCCGGGGTCAGCCCGGCCACCGGGGCATGCCGCTCCGCTATCGCCATGGCCACCCGGACCGCCGCCAGCGCGTCCGCGCCCGCTTCGTGCGCGGCGTCCAGCACGACGCCGTACTCCGCGCAGACCGCCTCCAGCGTGCGCTTGCCGCGGCGGTAGCGGTCGACGGCACGGTCGATCGTATAGGGATCGATCACCGGCCCGACCGGCTCCAGCGGCGGCAGCCCGTACCGGCGCAACTCGGCGGAGAGCAGCGTCAGATCGAACGGCGCGTTGTACGCCACGACGGGCACCCCGCGCGTCCAGTACTCACCGAGGACCCCCGCGATCTCCGCGGCCACCTCGGGCGCCGGACGCCCTTCCGCGGCGGCCCGTTCACTGCTGATGCCGTGCACGGCGGACGCCTGGGCGGGGATCCGGATGCCCGGGTCGGCCAGCCAGGTCCGCTGCCGTATCACCTCGTCGCCCCGCACCTCGACCACCGCGGCCGTCACGATCCGCGCCTCCAGCGGCTCCGTGCCGGTGGTCTCCAGATCGAAACCGACCAGTGATTCCCCATGCCAAGTCATCGTGGCCCTCCCTCATGGTGCGGTGGTGCTTCCCCCGTTGGACCTTCACCCTGCCACGCACCACTGACAGTGCCCTGGCACGGGCTCCGGCTCCCGGCTCCGGCAGCCGACCCCGGCAGTCGGTTCAGGAGACCGGCCGGGAGTCGGTCCAGACCGACTCGAACTCCTCGCGGTAGGTCTGGAAGAGGCCGTGCTCGGAGTCCTGCCCCGTGCGCACCACCTCACGCCCGCCGCCCCGCAGCACCAGTACCGGCGCCTCCATGCCCCGGGCCCTGCGCAGATAGGACTGGACGACGGCCAGCCCGTCGGGGCCGTCCCCGTCGACGAGATACGCGGTGAAGCGCGGGGTCTCGTCGAAGACATGGATCTCGAAGGCGCCCGGATCGCGCAGTTTCGAGCGCACCCGGCGCATATGAAGGATGTTCATCTCCACCGACCGGCTCAGCTCGCCCTTCTTGAGCCCCAGCTCGCGCTCCCTGCGTTTGACCGCGCTGCTCGCCGGGTTGAGGAAGACCAGCCGTATCCGGCAGCCCGACTCGGCGAGCCGGATCAGCCGCCGTCCCGAGAAGTTCTGTACGAGCAGGTTCAGACCGATCCCGATGGCGTCGACACGCCGGGCGCCGCCGAAGAGATCCTCGGCGGGGATCTGGCGTTGCAGCCTCACCCGGTCGGGGTGTACGGAGACCACGTCCGCGTACCGGTCGCCGACCAGATCCTCCACCGCGTCGACCCCGAGCCGCGCCGCCGAGGGCACCCCGCTGCCGCCGCCCAGGATCTCCAGGAGTCTGGCCGAGGCCCGCTCCGCCTGGGCGAGGACCGTCTCGGAGAGCGCGCGGTTGCGGGAGACGACGTTGCGCGCGACCTCCAGCTCGTCCAGCGCCAGCTCCACGTCCCGGCGGTCGTCGAAGTAAGGCTCGAAGCAGGGCCAGTGCTGGACCATCAGCTCGCGCAGTTGCGGGAGGGTGAGAAAGCTCAGGACGTTGTCGTCGGCCGGGTCGAGCAGATACCCCTTGCGCCGCGACACCTCCCGTACGGCGACGGCGCGCTGCACCCATTCCTGTCCGGCGGGTCCGGCGGCGGCGACCACCCACTCCTCGCCGTGCACGGGCTCGTAGATGGGCCGCAGGACCGCGGCGACCACCGCGCGCAGCCGCTGTTCCACGAGATTCAGCCAGATATAGGCGCGCCCGGCCCGCTGTGCGCGCGTACGCACTTCACTCCACGCGTCCGCGCCCCACTCCAGCTCCGCCCCGATCTCCATCGGTCGTGCGAGGGAGACCGCTCCGGGCGGGATGTCGCCGGATTCCCCCGCATGACCTGCGTCACCAGGGGGCAACTCCAGCCCTCCCGAGCTCACCCGCGCACCGCCTTCTCTCCCCTTCAACGATCAAGGAAGGGTACTCCGCATCCCGGAGGCAGTGCAGCAGGATGCACAGGGTCCTTTCCCAACTCCCTTATTCATGAGGCCGGTTCCCGGCGCCGAGATCAGCCGGAGTGAGGTGATTCATAGTGATTGGACCTGGTCCGTCCCCGGGTCCACCGGGACACCAGGTGACGCGCGGGACAGCCGGGGCCGTCGCGGCGATCCCGGCGACGGCCCGTCACACGAGGTTGACGCCGGGCCGCGCCCCTCTCGCCGCCCGGGCCGAGAACCGGCAAGAAGGGGCAAGAACCCATCGGGTTCCTAGGTGGTTGCCCTTCTTTCGGGGAAGATCTGGCTCAGAGGCCGCGCACACAGGTGGGGCGGAGGAAGGAGCGGGGCGAGGGGCAAGCCCGGCAAGGCGGAGGAGGAAGGCGACGCGGAGCGTCGACGACAACGCCGCCGGGCGCCGCCCATCGGCACGCGACGCCGCCCCACCCATGCGTGCGGCCTCTCAAGAGCCCCGCAGCACCCGGATCAGAAATGGAAGAGTCTTATCTATGCAGGTCTGGCCGGGACAGACGTATCCCCTCGGCGCCACGTACGACGGCGCCGGTACCAACTTCGCGGTCTACTCAGAGGCCGCCAACCGAATCGAGTTGTGCCTGCTGCACGACGACGGTTCAGAAACGGCGGTGGAGCTGCGCGAGACGGACGCCTTCGTACGGCATGCCTATCTGCCGGGTGTCATGCCCGGTCAGCGCTACGGCTTCCGGGTCCATGGCCCCTATGAGCCGGAGCGTGGACACCGCTGCAACTCCGCCAAGCTGCTTCTCGATCCGTACGCGCGTGCGATCAGCGGCAGTATCGACTGGGGTGAGTCGGTGTACGGCTACCACTTCGGCAAGCCGGACTCGCGCAATGACATGGACTCGGCCCCCCACACGATGTCCTCCGTCGTCGTCAACCCCTACTTCGACTGGGGCGACGACCGGCTGCCCCGTACGGACTATCACCGCACGGTGCTCTACGAGGCCCATGTGAAGGGCCTGACCATGCTCCATCCGGAGCTGCCCGAGGAGCTGCGCGGCACCTACGCCGGACTCGCCCATCCGGCGGTGATCGAGCATCTGACGGAGCTGGGCGTGACCGCGCTGGAGCTGATGCCGGTCCACCAGTTCGTCAACGACCACCGACTGGTCGACGCCGGCCTCGGCAATTACTGGGGCTACAACACCATCGGCTTCTTCGCCCCGCACAACGCGTACGCGTCCTGGGGCGACCGGGGCGAACAGGTCCTGGAGTTCAAACAGGCCGTACGGGCGCTCCACCGCGCCGGGATCGAGGTCATCCTCGATGTCGTCTACAACCACACGGCGGAGGGCAACCACCTCGGCCCGACGCTCTCCTTCCGGGGTCTCGACAACGCGCAGTACTACCGGCTCGCCGACAATCCCCGCTACTACACGGACACCACGGGGACCGGTAACTCCCTGCTGATGCGCAGCCCGCACGTACTCCAGCTGATCATGGACTCGCTGCGGTACTGGGTGACCGAGATGCATGTCGACGGCTTCCGCTTCGACCTCGCGGCGACGCTGGCCCGTCAGTTCCACGAGGTGGACCGGCTGTCGTCGTTCTTCGACCTCGTCCAGCAGGACCCGGTGGTCAGTCAGGTGAAGCTGATCGCCGAGCCGTGGGACGTGGGCGAGGGCGGCTACCAGGTGGGGAACTTCCCGCCGCTGTGGACGGAGTGGAACGGCAAGTACCGCGACACCGTACGGGACCTGTGGCGGGGTGAGCCCAGGACACTGGCGGAGTTCGCGTCCCGGCTGACCGGCTCGTCCGATCTCTACCAGGACGACGGACGCCGGCCGCTGGCCTCCATCAACTTCACCACCTGTCACGACGGCTTCACGCTGCACGATCTCGTCTCGTACAACGAGAAGCACAACGAGGCCAACGGAGAGTCCAACCGGGACGGCGAGAGCCACAACCGGTCCTGGAACTGCGGGGCGGAGGGCGACACCGACGACCCGGAGATCCTGGAGCTGCGCAACCGCCAGATGCGGAACTTCATCGCGACGCTGATGCTCTCGCAGGGCGTCCCGATGCTCAGCCACGGCGACGAGTTCGCCCGTACGCAGGGCGGCAACAACAACGCGTACTGCCAGGACAACGAGGTCTCCTGGGTCCGCTGGCCGGAGAAGGGCGCGGAGACCGACACCACCATGCTGGAGTTCACCCGGGCGATGGTGTGGCTGCGGCGCGACCATCCGGTGTTCCGGCGCCGGCGCTTCTTCCACGGGCGTCCGGTGGAGGGCACGCACGACGATCTCTCGGACATCTCGTGGTTCACGCCGGAGGGCGAGGAGATGACCCAGCAGGACTGGCAGGCCGCGCACGCCAAGGCCATGACGGTCTTTCTGAACGGTGGCGCGATCTCCGAGCCGGGGCCGCGCGGTGAGCGGATCGCGGACGACTCGTTCCTGCTGATGTTCAACGCGAGCGCCGAGAAGCTGGAGTTCGTGGTGCCGGTGAACCACGGCGAGCAGTGGCAGATCATGGTGGACACGGCCCGGCCGGAGGGAGTGGCTCCGGGGCAGGGCGAGAAGGTCGACGGGGGTGAGCGGATCCCGATGATCGGCCGCAGCATGACGGTGCTGATGCGGCCGGCGTAGGGCCCGTTCTCCGGATGGGGCCCGGCTCGGTCCGTACCGAGGGCGGCGCGTACGGGAAACCCGGTTGCCGCGCCGCCCCCGCGATGTTCCAGTGGCCGGATGGATCACGATGCTGCCGGACAGACCCTGGCCGCCTTCGACCGGCTGATGCGGCGGGACGCGCGGCCCGACGGCCCCGGCGCCCGGGTCGAGCGGGTGGGAGAGATCGTCCGCCAGACGGGCGCTGCGCACGACTGGCACGGTGTCCTCTGGTCGGACCTGACCGAGGACACGGCCGCCGGGGCGATCGCCGCGCAGATCGTGTACTTCACCTCGCTCGGGCGTGAGTTCGAGTGGAAGCTGTACGCCCATGACCGGCCCGCCGGCCTCACCGGTCTGCTCCGCGCGGCCGGGTTCATCCCCGGGCCCACCGAGGCGCTGATGGTCCGGGAGACCGGGGGCACGCCCGACGAGCCCGCCCTGCCCAACGGCGTACGACTGCTCACCGTGACCGACGCGGCGGGCGTGGAGCTGCTGGCGGAGGTCCACGAGCGGGCGTTCGGGACGGACCGCACGGGGCTGCGGGAGCGAGTGTCGGCGCAGCTCGCCTCCGCCCCGGAGACCGTCGTGGCGGTCGTCGCCATGGCGGGCGACACGCCGGTGAGCGCGGCCCGGATGGAGCTGCCCCCGGGCGCGGACTTCGCCGGGCTGTGGGGCGGCGGGACGGTACGGGGATGGCGCGGCCGCGGTCTCTACCGCGCCCTGGTCGCCCATCGGGCCCGGATCGCCGCCGAGCGCGGCTACCGCCGGCTCCATGTCGACGCGACGGACCTGAGCCGCCCGATCCTTGAGCGCCTCGGGTTCAGGGTGCTCAGCACGACCACGCCGTTCCTGTACCGGCCGCGGGTACCGGGCTCACCGGACTCACCTGGCTCACCCGGCTCGACCGGCGCCCTCGGGTGACCTCGTATGACCTCGTATGACACGCATCGCGTACGGATCCCGTATGACACAGATACCGAGAAGCGGGGTACGTACGATCGTATGACTCCCACCGCGACCTATCGGCTCCAGCTCCAGCCGGACTTCCCGTTCGCGGCCGCCGCCAAGGCCGTCCCGTATCTCGCCGCGCTCGGGGTCTCGCATCTGCATCTGTCGCCCGTCCTGGAGGCCGTACCGGGCTCGACGCACGGCTACGACGTGGTCGACCACTCGACCGTACGGGCCGAGCTGGGCGGTGAGGAGGGGCTGCGGCGGCTGGCCGACCGGGCCCGTGAGCACGGCCTCGGGATCGTCCTCGACATCGTGCCCAACCACATGGCGGCGGCGCCCCGGCACAACAAGGCGCTCTGGGAGGTGCTGCGCGAGGGCCGCGACTCGCCGTACGCCCGGTGGTTCGACATCGACTGGGCGGCGGGCGACGGCAAGCTGCTGCTGCCGGTGCTGGCCGGGCCGATCGGGGAGGAGCTGGACGCGGGCGGGCTGAGCGTCGAGGACGGGGTGCTGCACCACGGCGACCAGCGCTTCCCGCTCGCGCCCGGCACCGAGCACCTGGGGCTGCCCGAGCTGCTCGACGTCCAGCACTACCGGCTCGCCTGGTGGCGGCTGGCCCGTACCGAACTCAACTACCGACGGTTCTTCACCATCGCCGAACTGATCGGGGTCCGGGTGGAGGACCCGGAGGTGTTCGCCGCCACCCACGCCAAGATCATCGAGCTGGTACGGGACGGAGTCGTCCAGGGGCTGCGCGTCGACCACCCGGACGGTCTCGCCGACCCGGAGGAGTATCTGCGCCGGCTGCACGAGGCGACGGCCGGGCAGTGCTGGACGGTCGTGGAGAAGATCCTCGCCGACGACGAGGTACTGCCCGCGGGGTGGCCGGTCGCCGGCACCACCGGCTATGACGCGCTGCGCCATATCGACGGGGTGTTCACGGACCCGGTGGGCGCCGAGGTGCTGGAGTTGCGCTACCGCGATGTCGCCGCGCCCGTCGGGGACCGGGGTGGCTACTGGGAGGGGACGGTGCGCCGGGCCGCGTACAAGGTCGTCTTCCATGAACTGGCCGCCGAGATTTCCGCCCTGGTCCGTACCGCGCAGCGCGTCTGCGCCGCCGACCCCGCGCTGCGCGACCACGCGCCGTGGGCGCTGCGCACCGCGATCCGTGAGCTGCTGGTACGGGTCCCCGTCTACCGGCCCTATACGACGGCGGGCGGCCCCTGCCCCGAGGCCGCCGAGGCGGCGGTCTCGATGGAGGCGGCGCGGCAGGCGAAGACCGTCTTCCCGGTGGAGCGGGAGGCGACGGCCGTGGACGTGGTGCGGGAGCTGGCGCTCGGCCGGCTCGGTACGGGCCCGGACCATACGGCCTTCTGCGCGCGCTTCGCCCAGACCGCGTCCGCGCTGCGCGCCAAGTCGGTGGAGGACACGGCGTTCTACCGCTATGTGCCGCTGATCTCCGCGAACGAGGTGGGCGGCGATCCGGGCACGCCCGCGGTGAGCCCGGAGCGGTTCCACGCGTACTGCGCCCGGCTGGCGCGCGACTGGCCGGCCACCGGCACCGTGCTGACCACGCACGACACCAAGCGGAGCGCGGACGTCCGGGCCGGGATCGCCGTGCTGTCCGAGTGCCCGGAGCGCTGGGACGAGCTGCTCGAACAGGTGGCGGGGGCCGTCCCCGCGCCGGCGCCGGATCCGCAGGTGGCCTGGCAGGCGTGGCAGACGGCGGTGGGCTTCACCCCGGCCGCCGAGGGCATCCTCCCGGAGGGCTCGCGGATGGTGCCCGCGCTGCTGAAGTCCGTACGGGAAGCCGGGCTGCACACCAGCTGGACGGAGGCGGAGCCGCTGTACGAGCAGGCGGTGGCCGCGTTCGTGGAGGCCGGCCCCGCCGGTCCCGCGCGCCGTACGGTCGCGGCGCTCAGCCGCTCGCTGGCGCCGTACACGCGAGCCGCCGCGCTGGGCGCGGCGCTGGTGCAGCTGACCATGCCGGGGGTGCCCGATCTCTACCAGGGCACCGAGCGCGCGTACTTCGCGCTGGTGGACCCGGACAACAGGCGGCCGTTCAGGACCGGGCCGCCGGACGACAAGACGGTGATCACGACAGCGGCGCTCCGGCTGCGCGGTGAACGGCCCGAGCTGTTCGGCGAGTCGGGGACGTACGCCCCGCTGCCCGCGGCCGGACCCGCCTCCTCGCACTGTCTGGCCTTCGTCAGGTCGGGGCGCGTGATCACGGTAACCACCCGGCTGCCGTACGGACTTGAGCGCTCCGGAGGGTGGCGCTCCACGGAACTGGCGCTACCGCCCGGCCGCTGGCGCGATGTACTGACGGGGCGTGAGATGTCGGGCGCGCCACGGCTCGTGGAGTTGCTCGGCCAGTTCCCGGTGGCGCTGCTGACGGCCGACTGACGGACCGGTGACGGGCCGGCCGACGGGGCCAGGAGGTGATGGTCCACAACGCCGACGGGAACGGGTCGTCGGCGGCCGGGGTCTCCACCGGGGCGAGTTCCCGCTCAGTGCGAGGCGAGCCGGAAGCCCATCGTCCCGAAGCTCACCAGATCCCCGTCGCGCACCTCGGCCGTCGTCGTCACCCGCCGGCCGTTGACGGTCGTGCCGTTGGTCGAGCCGAGATCGCGCAGGATCCACCGCCCGCCCTGCATGCTCAGTTCGGCGTGCAGCCGCGAGACCGTGTCATGGCTGAGCCGCAGTCCGTTGACCGGATCGCGTCCTATCCGCAGCGGATACGGGCCGGGATGGGGCAGCAGCAGCTTCGGCAGCCGCTCCGCCTGCCAGGCCCTGCGCAGCCGCTGCGAGAACGCGGACATCCGGCTCACCGTGCCGAACACCCGCCGGGACCACGGGCCTTCGGACTCCAGATCCGCGGTGAGCAGCTTCAGCTCATCGGCCCTGCGCGCCGCCAGCGCCAGATCCATCCGGCGCAGGAAGGTGTCGTGCGACAGCTTGCCCTGCGCGGCGCCTTCCCGGAGTACCGCGAGGACACGGTCGCGCTCGGCGTCGGAGAGCCGCGCGGGATACGTGTGGAACTCGAAGGAGGACGTCACAGACGTGATTGTCCTGCCGACGCACCTGAGGTGTCCAGACGGTCAGGGGTTCCCGCCGCTCCGGCCACGGCGCCGGAGGTGCCCACCCCTTTCACCACCGTCGCCGCGCCTCGCGCCGTCTCGCTTGTCAGCATGGAATTTGCCACCGTATGGAGGGAAGAGTGGACAGTGCCGACGACGAGGGGGAACCACCCGTGCGGTTCGAGGTGTGGGCGCCGCAGGCGCAGGACGGGATCGTGCTCCGGCTGGCGGACGACGAGGACGACCGGGACCATCGCGACGACCGGGACAGCGGGAGCGGCACGGGCGACGCGGGCGACGCGGGCGCCGGACTGCCCATGGAGCGCGATCCTGAGCGGACGGGCTGGTGGACCGCCGAGGCGCCCGCCGCCGACGGTTCGCGGTACGGCTTCGCGCTCGACGGCGGTCCCGTACTGCCTGATCCGCGCTCCCGCCGCCAGCCGGACGGCCCCGACGGCCTGAGCGCCGTCGTCGACCAGTCGGCGTACGCGTGGCAGACGCCCTGGCAGGGCCGCGATCTGCCCCGCGCGGTCCTGTACGAACTGCACATCGGCACGTTCACCCGTGAGGGCACCTTCGACGCGGCGGCCGAACGGCTCGCTCCGCTGGCCGAACTGGGGATCACCCATGTCGAGCTGATGCCGGTGTGCCCGTTCCCCGGGACTCACGGATGGGGGTACGAGGGCGTCTCGCTGTGGGCGGTGCACGAGCCGTACGGCGGTCCCGCGGGGCTCAAGCGCTTCGTCGACACCGCACACCGTCTCGGCCTGGGCGTGGTGCTCGACGTGGTGCACAACCATCTCGGACCCGCCGGCAACCATCTGCCGCGCTTCGGCCCGTACTTCACCGACACCCACCACACCCCGTGGGGGGCCGCCGTCAATCTGGACGCCCCGGGCTCGGACGAGGTGCGCGCGTATCTGCTGGGCAGCGCCCTGGCCTGGCTGCGGGACTTCCGGCTCGACGGGCTGCGGCTCGACGCCGTACACGCGCTCGCCGACCGGCGTGCGCTGACCTTCCTCGAAGAGCTGTCGACGGCCGTCGACGCGCTCTCCGCGGAGCTGGGGCGACCGCTCTTCCTGATCGCCGAGTCCGACCTCGGCGACCCACGCACCACCACCCCGCGCAGGGCGGGGGGCCTCGGGCTGCACGCCCAGTGGAACGACGACTTCCATCACGCGCTGCACGCGGCGCTCACCGGTGAATCCCAGGGCTACTACGCCGACTTCGCACGCGAGCCGCTGGCCGCGCTGGCCAAGACACTCACCCGCGTCTTCTTCCACGACGGCACGTATTCGAGCTTCCGGGGCCGGACGCACGGCCGCCCCGTCGACCGTACGAGAACGCCCGCGCACCGCTTCCTCGGCTATGCCCAGACCCATGACCAGATCGGCAACCGCGCGCTCGGCGACCGGCTCTCCGCCACCCTCTCCCCCGGACTGCTCGCCTGCGCCGCCACGCTCGTCCTGACGGGGCCGCACACGCCGATGCTCTTCATGGGCGAGGAGTGGGGCGCGACCACCCCCTGGCAGTTCTTCACCGACCACCCCGACCCGGTGCTCGCCGAGGCCGTACGCACCGGCAGGCGCCGGGAGTTCGCGGCGCACGGCTGGGCGGCGGAGGACATCCCCGACCCGCAGGACCCGGCGACGCGGGAGCGCTCCTGTCTGGACCGCTCCGAGGCCGGGAAGGAGCCGCACGCGCGCCTGCTGACCTGGTACCGCGAGCTGATCGCCGTCCGGCGCACCCACCCGGACCTCTCCGATCCGGATCTGGCGGCGGTCCGGGTGGCGTACGACGAGGAGGCGCGCTGGCTGGCGTACCGGAGAGGGGATCTGCGGGTCGCGGTGAATCTCTCCGGCGAGCCCGCGCGGATCCCGCTCGGGACCGCGGGCCGGGTACTGGCGTCCTGGGAGCCGACCGGGCCACCGGGCGCCAACGGCGTGCTGCGACTGTCGCCGGAGTCGTGCGTGGTGCTGGCGGACAGCTGACGCCGTCTCGGGCTCGGGCTCGGGCGCCGGCGCCGGCGCCGGCGGACAGGACCTACTCGACGATCGCCATCTCGTGAGGGGTGTTGTTCAGGCGCCGGCCGCCGTCCTCCGTGACCGTGACGATGTCCTCGATCCGCACCCCGAAGCGCCCCGGCAGATAGACACCGGGCTCGACCGAGAAGCACATGCCGGGGACCATCGGACGTACCTCGCCCTCGATCATGTACGGCGGCTCGTGGGTGGTGACCCCGATGCCGTGGCCGGTGCGGTGGATGAAGTACTCGCCGTACCCCGCCCCTGAGATGACCGCGCGGGCCGCCCGGTCGACGTCCTGGCAGGCGGCTCCCGGCCGGACGGCTTCGAACCCGGCCTGCTGCGCCTCGCGTACGAGATCGTGGACGCGCCGCTCCTCGGCGCCGGGCTCGCCGACATGGACAGTACGGGTGGTGTCGGAGCCGTAGCCGTACTTGAGCCCGCCGAAGTCGAGGACGACCATGTCGCCGTGGACGATGACGCGGTCATCGGCCTCATGGTGCGGATCGGCGCCGTTCGGGCCCGAACCGACCACCGTGAAGTCGACCTGGGAATGGCCGTGTTCGAGGAGGAGCGCGGCGAGATCGGCGGCCACGTCCGTCTCCCTGCGCCCGGCGAAGCGGACCTTCAGGATCTCGCCGTACGCGGCGTCGGCCGCCGCGCCCGCCGCCGCGAGCCGGGACAGCTCCCGCGCGTCCTTGACGGCGCGCAGCATCGGCAGCGCCTCGGTGAGCGCCACGTAGGAGGTACCGGGCAGCGCCTGTTGCAGCCCGAGCAGATGCATCGCCCAGGCGTTGTCGCTGACGCCGAACCGCCCGGCGGGGTCGAGCAGCGGGGCCGTCGCCCCGTACGGATCCTTGCCGTCCGTCCACTCGCGCAGGGTGAGCGACGCCGCGCCCGCCGCCCGCGCGGCGTCCGGCGCCTCCAGCGTGGGCACCACGAGCACCGGGTCCTGGCCCGCCGCCACGACGAGCATCGTGAGCCGCTCGGTATCGGCGGTCGGCCGGTACCCGGTGAGATACGTCAGATCCGGGCCCGGCGCGATCAGTACACCCGCCAGCCCGGCCTCGGCGGCGGACTCGGCCGCGCGGGCCATCCTGGCGCGGTAGTCGTCGGCGGTGAAGGGCGGGGGCGGGGCGGTGGTGGGCATGGCTGCTCCTTCTCGATCTCTCGCGGACCGGGATGTCATCCCCGACAGGGATGTCCCGACCGGGATGTCGACCCCGACCGGGATGTCTTCCTCAGATGTCGTCCGGCGGCTCCTGGCGGGCCAGCCGTTCCAGCAGCTCGTGGAAGTCGTCGCCGACGACGATCCGCAGCCCCTCGCCGTCCCTGGCGGTCAGCTGGGTGAGCGTGCCGGCGCGCCACCAGTAGACATACGGGCTGACCGCTCCCGGGGCGTCCTCGTACCCGGAGGCGGCGAACGCGGTCATGGCGTTGAGGGTCGGGATGATGGAGGTGTCGTGGATGACATGGAAGGCGAGCTGGTGCCGGAAGGGCATCGCGACCAGCGCGCCGTCCGGCGGGATCGGCCGGCCGGTGACCTTCGGCACGACCGTGTCCAGGGCCAGGACCCGGCTGGCCGTGTAGAAGGAGTCGCCGACGAGCACCTCGAAGCGCATCCCGTCGGAGTCCTTGACGGTCTCGTGCCCCTCGATCGGCAGCTTCTGGAGATTGCTCAGGGCCCGCTCACGGAGGTGCTGGAGCCGGCCGAGCGGCTCCAGGGCCTCGTCGGTGAGCATCATCACGCTCTCGGGGAGGTCGAGGGCGAGCACTTCGTACAGCCCGGGGGCGACGGAGCGCGCGTAGCCGAAGGTCTGCGGGTCGAGGCCGTCCTCACTGATCACCCGGGGGTAGAGCTGGGCCCGGATCTGCTCGGGCGGCAGGGTGTCCAGCGCGGACGGGGAGTCCATGGTGCGCAGCACCATTCCCGCGTGCCGTCTGGCCAGATCGCCCCAGGCGCGGGGGCCGCGCTCGTCGTGGTGGCAGACGGCGGCGAGATTGCCCAGACCGAACTGGCGGCCGGAGCTGTCGGTCACCTGGTCCGCGTAGAGCGTGACCTCAAGACCGTGCTCGGCGAAGGCCTCCCGGACCTGGCTGCGGAACAGCGCGGCCTCGTCGACCGAGAAGAAGGAGAACGCGAGGTCCCGGGGCGCGTCGCGGCTGTCCCGCTTCGGCCCTCGTCGGAACAGCCCCACACCATCGCCTCCTGCCCGATCGTCCGGTGATCGCCCGTCCCGGAGATCGCCCAACCTCTGATGCTAGTCGGAGGGGGTGACAACATGGCGGGCCGTATCCCGCCATCCCCGCGCTCGCCCACTCTTGCTGGACACCGGTCATACGTATAACGTACGCCGCATGCCTTATATCGCCCTGGTCACCCTCGTCGTGGACGACTACGACAAGGCGCTCGCGTTCTATACGCGGGTACTCGGCTTCGAGCTGATCGAGGACACCGAGCGGGGCGACGGCTCACGCTGGGTCGTGGTCCGCCCGCGCGCCATCGGCGGCGGCCCGGACGGATCGGACGGATCGGACGGATCGGGTGGCTCGGACGGATCGGGTGGCTCGGGCGCCTCCGCGGGCTCCGCGGGCCTGCTACTGGCGCGCGCCAAGGATGACGCCGAGCGCGCGAGCATCGGCGTGCAGACCGGCGGCCGGGTCGGCTTCTTCCTCCACACCGAGGACTTCGCCCGCGATCACGCGCGGATGCGCGCCGCCGGGGTCCGCTTCCTGGAGGAGCCGCGCCACGAGCCGTACGGCTCTGTCGCCGTCTTCGAGGACCTCTACGGCAATCGCTGGGACCTGCTCCAGCCCGCGTGAGTCCTCGCTTCGGCCGCCCACGCGTCGGCCGCACACACGGCTGGGGCCGTACGGCGTCTTCCCGTACGGCCCCGGCTGCCCTGCCCCGGCGCCTCCCGCCCGGACTGCCCACGCCCCTGGGGCGTGTCTTCAAAGTCCCGCCTGCCCGGCGGAGGCCCGCCGGGCCCGCCCCTCGGGCGGACGGCGCTACTGAGAGGTCACGCCCTAGGACGGGGACTTCCGCAGCAGCCATAAGCCCAGTCCGGACCCCACCACTCCAAGCCCGGCCACGACGCTCAGCGCGATCTCCGTTCCGCCGTCGTCCACCAAGAAGTTCAAATACACGTTGGCCAGCAGGCAGCCGATAAGCACGATCCAGAGCAGGGCTTTCATGGGGGATTCCTTCACCTTCCGCGACGCTTTCCTCAGCACGACCACTCTGCCGCACCGAGGCCGTCGGCACAGGAGGGCAGCCCCCCGAACCAGGGGTTCAGCACACCCCCCGAACGCGGGTGTGATTCCCCGCGTCCGCCCGCGCGAGACCGGGGGTCTGTGCGCGCGACCCCTTCGCCGGACGGTACCTTCGTGCTGCCGAACTCGACGCCGCCCGAGCCGGGTTGACGGCCGGGGCACGCAAGGAACGAAGGGGGCCGGCGCATGAGCCTGGCGCAGCTGCACTACACCTCGGCCCCGCAGGGACCGGACGGGTCCGACGGACCGGACGGACCGGGCTCCCGGTTCACCGCGGTCACCCCGGGCATACCACCGTCGCTGCTCAAGGAGGCCGAGCCGCTGCTCGGGTACGAGCCGCCGCGCGACGCCCCCGAGCACCCCGGCGTCGCCGAACTCGCCGCGTTCCCCCAGGCGTTCAGTCACAGTCTGCTCTCCGACGGTACGCGCCTGCTCGCCCGCGCGGTGCGTACGGGCGCGAACGGCAGCGGCGGCCCGGCCGGCTCCCACACCCATGCCGTGCTGCTGCCCGGGGACGCGGGGCTGCCCGGCGGAGGGCTGCCCATCTCCGCCTGGAACTCGTCGCGGTGGGCCTCCGCCGCCCCGGCCGACGGGTCCCCGGCGCAGTTGGAGGCACTTCCCCCGTCGGGTCTTCTCGGCCGGGAGGCGCTGGTCGGTTTCGCCGCCTCGCGCGGCCCCTGGCTCCCCGGATTCCTGGCCAGTCTGCGCGAGCTGACCGAGGAGGCGTCCGGGCGGCAGGACGCGGAACGGGCGGCGCGGATCGTCCTCGTGGAGCGCGACAGCGCCAACGTAGCGCTGTGGATCGCGCTGGCCTGCGCCGTACTGCCGCGCGACCGCGCCGACCTGCTGACATTCACCACCTATACGCGCCGGCCGTGCGACGCCCGGCAGCGGATCGTCGGCGTACTGCCCGGGGACGCGCCGACGCCGGACGGACGCGACCACCGCTGCCGGGTGCACGACTGCACCGCACCCGTGCCCGCGGAGCACACGCCGGCGCCGGACATCTGGGCGGGTGTCGCGGCGCGCGTCTGGCTGGGCCGGGCTCCCGAGCTGTTCACGGAGGCGGCGGCGCTGCCGGGCGGTGTGTTCTCCCCCGGCGCCCTGGCCGTCGTGGCGCTCTGCGCGGATCTCGCGCCCGGCCCCGACGGCCGTACGGCGGCGGCCGACTGGGCGCGGGCGCACGCGCGGGCCCTGGGCGACGCCCGGCTGCGCCGGCTCGTCGAGGCGTTCCAGGCGGGCGCCGAGGACCGTACGGCGGCCGAATTCGCCGCGCTGACACGACTGTTCACGGCGCTCCCCGAAGATCTCGGGCAGCGGCTCGCCGCCGGGCTCGCTCCCGAACTGCGCGCGGGCGTCGCGGACCGCGGCCCCGGCATCGCCCGGCCGGTGGAGCTGCTGCGCGTCGCCGATGTGCTCGGGGTGGACTGTACGGATCTGCTGCCCGGTCTCGCCCACCGGCTGGCCCGCTCGCTGCTCGTCGACGCGGAGGCCGCCGACACCCCGGATCTGCTCACCGTCCTGGAGGAGCATTTCGAGCTGCGTACCGCGCTGCTCAGCGCCCTGGACGCGCTCGCCGCCGAGGATCCGCCCGCCGCCGTCCGGCTGCTCGGCCGTACGCCCCTGGCTCTCACGGGGGTCCAGGCGCTGCCGCATCTGCGGATGTGCGCCGGTGCGCCCTGGGCACCGGCCGCCGGGGGCGGCGACGGGCTCGCCGCACTGCATGCCGCGCTGCGCGCCTGCGGCGTCTCGCCGTTCACCGATCCGCTGGTGCTGCGTACGGCCGTACGGCTGGTGTGGGACGGCGGCGCGCCTGCCCCGGGCGAGGCGCGGCGGCTGCTGAGCGAGACGGGTTCCGACGCGCACCGCGCGGCGGGCACCTGGCGCACGCTGGTCCGGGCCGCGCTCGACGGCCGCACCGACACCGCCACCGCCTCCGCGACCGACATCGATGAAGCGGACGCCGCCGCGCTCGCCCACGATCTGCTGCGCTGCTTCCCCGACGAGCTGGAGCCCCGCGTACGGGGCGCCCTGCTGCTTCTGGAGTTCGCCGGTGAGATCGGCGCGGGCCGGGCCGGACCCCCGTGGACCGAACGGGTGCTGGCGCTGCGCGCCGAGGCCGAGCCGCTGGAACCCGCCGTGCTGGCCCGGGTGTTCGGGACCCTGACGCGCCGGCTGCTCTCCGAGGAACGGCCGGAGGGCGAGTTGTACGCCCTGATCCACTGCGGCGAGCCGGAGCTGCTCACCGCGTACGCGACCGCCGCCCAGGAGGGGCGGGTACGCGACCGGCTGCGCACCGCACCGGCCTACGCCGCCGACTGCTTCGTCGCGTGGAGTTCCCTGCCCGGCGCGAACCGGGTGTGGGACTCGACCCGTACCGCGCTGCTCGACAAGGTGCTGCGGCCGGTCGTGCGCGCGCTCTCCGACGAGGACACCGCCTCCGTCGAGCGGAGCCTTGAGCGGGCGGGGCTTCACCGGGCGGAGGAGTTCAGGGCCTGGAACCGACCGGGGGCCCTCAGCAGGCTGAGCCGTCGCCTCGGCGGCCTCGGACGGCCCCGTTAGCGGGGCCGTCCACACGGTGCCTCGGACGCGTCAGCTCTCGTCCGGGGCCAGCCGCAGCGAGACGCTGTTGATGCAGTACCGCTGGTCCGTCGGGGTCGGGTACCCCTCGCCCTCGAAGACATGGCCGAGGTGCGAGCCGCAGGCATCGCGGGACATGCCGGTCAGCAAGGGGTGGGTGGCCAGGGCGGCGTCGAAGGTGTGGGCGAGGCGGGGTGGGCCCGGCGTGCGGATGGCTGGAGCGGCCCCGGGGGACGCCGGCCTGGGGTGGGATGGTGCAGTCCCACTCGCCGTGGAACGTGTCGGGGTTGATGGTGAGCGCGGCGGCGTGCTGAGCGTCGATCTCGATGCCGGTGGGATAGTGGCCCTCATCGAGGCGGGCGGTCACCCGTAGTCCGCCGCTCGTGGTGGTGGCCGCGATCAGGCTGAGGGCGACCTCGAAGCTGGTCAGCGGGCGGGCGCGCCAGTTCGTCGAGATGAACGAGAACAGACGGCCGACGACCTTGCCGAGGCCGCGGCGGAGGCGTTTGCCGGGCACCCGGACGCCGGGATCCGGACACTCCCGGCCAGCGCCCGTACCGAGCTCAACGCTGACGAAAGCAGAAGCCGGCAACCCCGATCACGCCGCAAAGCCTCACGAATCACCCCAACAAAGCACCCTCACAAGATCTGAGCCCCTTCCATGTCACTCCGGGTAATGCACTGGAATTGGCCAAAAGTGTCTTCTACCGGGGTATTGCTGTCGCGTAAACACCCAAGTGGCACACGGCGTGTCCCGGAGTGCAGCGGCACAGGGTGCGTAGCCGATTTCAGGCCAACGAATTTCGGCCTGATGACAATCTGATCATCCGCTGAAACGATCTCCCCCGTCATGTGGCGCCGCATGGTTCCCCCTGGCCGGAGATGCTCCACCCTCCGGCTCCCCGTTCATCCCGGTCTCACACGCGACCGGATAGAAGGAGCTTCAGGAGTGACGAACACCTTCAGCACGACCAGGGTCCCAGCCTCCCCCGACTCCGGCCGACCACGTAGCGGAGTCTCCGCACGTGGGCGCCTGGCAGTGACGACCGCCGTCACATTTACCGCGCTTGTGGTATCGGTGCTGCCGGCAACCGCGGCCGCCGTATCTCTCCCGGGCGGGGCCGACAGGGCAGCCAAGCAGATCGCCGCCGAACCCAGACCTGGAGCCAGGGCAGTCGCCCTCTCTCCCGCACAGCGCCGCCAGTTGCTCGATGAGGCGGCGAAAGCAGCGCCGGCGACGGCGCGTTCACTGAAGCTGGGCGCGCGGGAGAAGCTGATACCGAGGGACGTCATCCAGGATGCGGACGGTACGCTCCACACCCGCTACGAGCGCGCGTACGCGGGACTGCCCGTCGTCGGCGGCGACTTGGTTGTCCACGATCGTGCCGGCCTCCGCACCGTCACCAAGGCTTCGAACGCGAAGATGTCAGTGCCGACCACCAAGGCCGAGGTGCCGGCGGCGACCGCGAAGAAGTCGGCCATGAGCGCCGCCAAGACGGAGGGCACCGGCGAGGCTGTCGCGGACGAAGCGCCGCGCCTGGTCGTCTTTGCGAAAACAGGCAAGCCCACCCTGGCCTGGGAGTCCGTCGTCACCGGTGTGCAACCGGACGGCAGTCCCAGCGAGTTGCGTGTGGTGACCGACGCCGCAAGCGGTGCACAGCTCGAGAGTTCCGAGCAGGTGAACTCAGGTGTCGGCAACAGCCAGCACAGCGGCAAGGTCCAGATCGGTTCCATACGCCAGGACGACGGTTCCTACGCACTGACCGACTCCCAGCGCGGCGGTCACCGGACCCTGGATTCCTCCGTCGACTACCGTGGCATCCTCGTCACCGACGACGATGACGTGTGGGGGGACGGCACCGCGACCAACCCCCAGACCGCGGCGGTGGATGCGGCCTATGGTGCGCAGAAGACATGGGACTTCTACCACGACCAGTTGGCTCGTAACGGCATAGCCAACGACGGTCGCGGCAGTTACTCCCGTGTCCACTACGGCGATCACCTTGCCAACGCCAACTGGCAGGATGATTGCTTCTGTATGAGCTACGGCGACGGCGCGACGGGCGTCAATCCGGTGACGTCGTTGGACATCGCCGCCCACGAGATGACACACGGGGTCACGTCCACCACGGCTCAGCTGGGTACCGAAGGCGAGTCGGGTGCTCTCAACGAGGCGACGAGCGACATGATGGCGGCCGCCGTTGAGTTCTTCGCCAACAACCCCAATGACGTGCCCGACTACCTGATGGCCGAGAAGGACGATATCCGGGGCAACGGCAAGCCCATCCGCTACATGGACCAGCCCTCCAAGGACGCCGACCCCGTGAAGGGCACCTCCCAGGACTACTGGACCCCGGACACCAAGAACCTGGATCCGCACCTGGGAGCCGGGGTGGCGAACCACTTCTTCTACCTGCTGGCCGAGGGCAGCGGAAAGAAGACTATCAACGCGGTGGCATACGACAGCCCGACGTACGACGGCAAGCCGGTCGCCGGGCTCGGTCTGCACAACGCCACCAACGTCTGGTACCGCGCGCTGACCACCTACATGACCAGCACCACCGGCTACGCGGACGCCCGGACTGCTACGCTCCAGGCCGCGGCCGACCTGTTTGGCAAGTCCAGCGAGGCGTACGAGACCGTCGGCAACGCCTGGGCGGCCGTCAACGTTGGTCCGGGCTTCGTCAATCACATCGCGGTCGCCTCGCTGCCCACCGGACCGGCAGCGGTCGGCCAGCCGATCAGCCGGCGGATCGAGGCGACGACAAGCCGTCCGGGGATGTTGACCTATTCGGCCAAGCATCTGCCGAAGGGCCTGTCGATCGACCGCGTCACCGGCCTGATCTCCGGCACGCCGAAGAAGGCAGGGGACTTCACATCCACCATCTCCATCAAGACGTCGGCGGCGGAGACACGCGAACTCCCTGTGGTCTGGACCGTTCTCGCCTCGGGCGGTGACCACTTCGTCAACCCGTCCTCCTACACGATTCCGAGTTGGGGCACAGTCGAGTCCCCGCTCGTCGTCACCGGCCGGGAGGGCAGCGCCTCCAGTGAACTGAAGGTCACGGTCGACATCTTCAAGGGCTTCATCGGGGCACAGATCGTCGATCTCGTCAGCGAGGGCGGCACGATCATCCCCGTGAAGGGCTTCGTGTGGGACACCGGGTCCGAACTACACGCGACGTACACCGTCGATGCGTCAGCCGTGCCGGCCAACGGTACCTGGAAGCTCCGGGTACAGGACGCCACTCCCGGCATCCCCGGGGCCGATCCCCAGCCCGGCAACATCGCCAGATGGAGCTTGGACTTCTGATCCACAGAGCGTCAGCTGCCCGCGCGCCGTGCCGGTCCTGCCGGAGCGGCGCGCGGACGGGCCACAGGGATGAGGGAGCCGGGAGAGGGAGAGTTCGGGGTTCGTTGCCGTGAGTGACTATCGCAGGGGTGCCTCTATGCGCTTCGGCAAGCCCAAGCTGGTCATGCGATGGCTGCTTCAGGGATGCGTGATTCGTAGAAGGGTGCAGATCCAACCTCGATACCAGGACTCTGTTGGTGATGTTGGTGGGGTCATTCGGTGGCTGCGCGTAGTGCGTGGAAGCGCGTGGTGCGGCGGCGGGTTCTGAGCGGCGCTGCCATCGTTCGGTTTGCTGGTCGAGGCGGTTGCGCGTCTGGATTTCGCGCAGCGGCCGGGGCAGCACGGCGATGGAGCGGGGCCCGGTGGCTGAAGAGGTGCACAGGGTACGGTCCGGGCAGGCTCGGCACGACCGGGCCGAGCAGGGTGATGCCGTGCACCCGCTGGGCCCGCTCGATGCGAGCCGGTGAGATGTAGCCAGCCTCGACGACGTGCCAGCACGGATCCAGCAACGGGCACAGCGGCGGGGTCGGTCCCGGATGGGGCCGACCCCGTTTCCCCGCATGTTTGCCAGATCACCACGTCGATGCCATGGCGGACACTAAACGTTAGGCACTACACGTTGAAGCGGAACATTCAACATAGCGCTCCCACCTGCGGAAACGTCCATCTGGCTGATCGTATCCAGCACCGTCGGAACTCATCCAGCGCATCCAGCACGTCACGGTGCGGAGGCAGAGTCCACGGAGCCTGTCACTGCCGGTCGCATCGCGTTCTGCATGACGTCTCGACAACGGTCCCACGCCTCGGTCCTGGATGAGCGGGGGCACCTCACCGAGCCCGAGACGGGTCGTGAACGTCGGGTCCGTGGCCCTGGCATCCGGTTGGTCGATGTCGCGCGGCCAGCCGTGCGCGGTGACCGCGTCGAGGACCAGCTCGGGGCCGCCGAGCGACGCGGCGGGCCGGGCGGTGGCGTCGAGTGCGTGGAGGAAGTCGCCGAGGACCTCTCCGGGGATCTCGGGGGTGAAGTAGGCCGACCACGCGGCGAGGGGACTGCTCGCGTCCGTACGGGCGGAGACCTGCCAGGCGACCGGCAGCTCCCCCAGTAGGAACGGCTCGTCGGCCAGAACCCACTGGGCCCAGCGCAACGTGTCGGGGCTGATGTGCAGGACGGTGCTGCGCAGGACCTGCCGGTCCTGCGGCTCCTCGTCCGGCTCCTGCCGTCCTCAGACGATCGTCAGGCTCGTCCAGCCGAGGCCGGTGAGCGTGTCGGCCACCGAGTCGTAGAGCCGGGCGTCGTCACCGGCCAGATGCCGGGGACCCACCCAGTACGCCGAGGGGGCACCGCCCGGGGGAACCGGGTCGGACGGGAAGTTCGGGTTCAGAAACACCTCCAGGAGATCAAGCGGGCCCTACTGGGCATCGGTGCGGCGAGCGGTGCGGCGAGCCCGTCGCGGCGGTGCCTGGACGGGCCCCTGCCAGGTGAGGGCAACGGCGACCTCCGGCGGCACAGGCCCGAGCTGACTGCCCGGATCCCGGCCCTCGGCCAGATAGACGACCGGCTGTCCCTTCCCGTCGTCGGCCTGGACGACCTGGGTGAGCCTGTGCGCCATCGGGAAGAACGGGTTCATCGCCAGGCGCACCGGCGCGGCACGTTCGCAGGCGGACAGCAGATCGATGAGATCGCCGACGGTCATCTCCGTGTGCTCCACGGAAGCCTCCTCGCATGGGAAAACGGGTGGGCAGGTAAGAATCTCCGGGGCATCTCGCGCCCCTGTCCGATCGGGAAGGTCGTCCGCAGCGCGTGGGCTCGCACACCACTGGGCTGCCTCAGGCAGCGCTCGGACGGTCAGAGGTGGTGAAGCCGGGCTCACTGGAGCCACGGTCACGGACATACACCTCTCTGACCTGCGATTTCCGGGGAAGGTCGTCCACCTTGACATCCCTTCGACACCGCTGGCCAGTCTTTCCGGGATCTTTCCTGTCTGCCCCCGGCGAAATAGAGAAAGACGAACCGGCCGGTCCCACCCGGCGGGCCGCCAACGTTGTGGTGGCGTAGCCGGCTACGTCGCCGGTTCCTCCGGGGGATGCGTCTGTGCGACATCCCGTGAGTTCCCCCGGGCCTCATCGAGTCGCTGACCCTGTGGCCGGGGTGTCCTCTTTCCTTGGGGTGCTCTGCCGACGCCTGATGCAATTTCTGGATTCCTGAAGCATCCTCACCTTGTCCGACTGGTCATCGGTTACGGTGAGGTGCGGGGGCTCGGGTGTTGCGTACCGGTTCCTCGATCATGGCCGGCGGACGGCCGAGGTGGTGCCGCAGACGCGGGCGACGTCCAGGCCCTCGTTGAACCGACCGCTCCGCGCGGGCGTCGATGACTGCGAAGATGGAACACCGAGGAAACGAGGGGTCCCGGAATGGGCTATGGGACGCGTCTCGAACGCGCCATCGCGGAGTTGGACAGGTGTGAAGACATCAAGGTGGAACGACAGCCCGCAGACCCGGACCTGACGCCGGAGCGGCTCGCACTGCTCGCGGACGCCGACCTGGCACTCGATCGGATCGCTGTGCACTGGCGTACACGGCTCGAAGACGTCCTGCGGCCGTACTACTTCGCGGCCGACGAGTACCACGCGGACTGGATTACCGCGGATGGCCGCGTCCGTGGCGAGTTCTGCCTGGGGAACATCCACGGCTGCCTGGTCGACGGCCACCTTCCGCTGACGGACGAGGGTCTTGGTCCCGACGAGCGGCGGGTGCTCCCCGAGTTGAGGATCTTCGATCAGGCGCCCTTCGGCGGTGCGGGGCAGGTGACCGGCCTGCGCGTACTGCCGCGGGGCGGAGGAGTCGAGATCTGGTACTACGTCTTGACCCGCACCGAGCTCCACCGCCTGAACCTCGACTACGGCACGTATCTGGAGGCCCTGCTCATCACCAAGGGCGCGTGGGGCTGGCAGTATCTCTTCGCCGACGTCGACCTGACCGAACGCAGGTACCACGATGCCGCCTCGAACCTCGCCGCGATGTTCGAAGCTCTCCCTGTCCTGTTCCCCGACCACGACTACGAGCCGCTGCGCGCACGTTGGCGCGAACGCCTGTAATCGGTGTGAGGACAGGTCACCCGCGCCTGCGTTCGCATGTGAATCCAGTGTGCGACATCCCGTGGGTACTCCTGGGCCTCTGTGACCGTAAACAGGGGGTTCTGACTCCTTCGTATGCCCGGTGGGGCACGGTGCGGATGCTCGGCACCTTCCTGACCGAGGTTCCCACGGCGGTACCAGCCTCCGTGGTGCGGTCCGTCGCCGAGCAGCTGGCCCTCGGTGACGAGCACTTCGCCGGGTACGGGGCCGTGTGCAGACGGCGTATGAGCACGCGTGGGAGATCCGGGACGCCTACGGCTACCGGGACTTCGCCGCAGGCGAGGACGAGCTGCGGAAGTTCCTGGCGGCGCGGGTGTGGTCGTCGCTGGAGGGGCCGCGCGCGTTGTTCGACCGGGCGGTGGTGTGGCTGGTGAACAACCGGGTGCTGCTGCCCGGGGTCACGACGCTGGCCCGGATGGTGGCCGCCGTACGGTCGGAGGAGAACGACCGGTTGCATGCCGCGCTGTACGAGGCAGTGCCGTACGACCTGCGGACCGAGATGGTCCGGCTGCTCGAAGTGCCGGAGAAGAAGCGGGTGTCGGAGCTGGAACGGCTGCGACTGGGACCGATGCGGGTGTCAGGCAGGGCCATGGAACTTGCGCTGGACCGCGCCCGCGAGGTACGGGGCCTGGGGGCCGGCGCGGTGGACACCGGACGGGTCCCGGCCGCACGGATGACCGGGCTGGCCCGGTACGGGCTGATCTCGAAGGCGCCGACGCTGAAGCGGCTGGAAGTCACGCGGCAGACCGCGACGCTGCTGGCGACCGTGCGGCGCCTGGAGACCGCGACGGTGGATGACGCGCTCGATCTGCTGCACGCGCTGATGGCCACCAAGCTGCTGGCGAAGGCCGAGCGGATGGGCAACGACGCCAAGCTCAAGGCCCTGCCCCAGTTGCGCAAGGCCGCGAAGAAGGTCGCTGCGGCGGTCGACGTGCTGATGACAACGCCGCCCGCGACCGTTACCGGCGAACTCGTCTCCGTGGTGGATGCGTGGTCGGCGATCGAGCAGGTCGTGCCGCGCGAGCAGCTTGCCGAGGCGCTCGCCACGATCGCCGCGGTGGTCCCGGACGTGCCCCGGCCACGCTCCCCCGAGTCCGCCTCAGCACTGCCGAGCTGAACGCGTCGGTGGAGGGCCAGAACTGACGTCGGCCGTGGCGACGCACCGCATCCAGGCGCATGAACGTCTTCCACTGCTCGGTCACTTTCGCCGCCGGTCCCGCCCCCGGTCGGCCTCAGCCCACTGCCTTCTTCACGAGGGCGCTGATGAGCTGTTCGTCGGCCGCGGTCAGTTCCTTCAGGGCGTAGGCGGTCGGCCACATCGCGCCCTCGTCGAGTGCCGCCTGGTCGCTGAAGCCGAGCGTGGCGTACCGCGACTTGAACTTCTCCGCGCTCTGGAAGTGGCAGACGACCTTGCCGTCCCTGGCGTACGCGGGCATCCCGTACCAGAGCTTGGGCGCGAGGTCGGGAGCGGCGGTCTTGACGATCTCGTGGATCCGCTCGGCGAGGACCCGGTCCGCTTCCGGCATCTCGGCGATCTTCGCGAGCACGTCCTGCTCCGCTGCCGCCTCCTTCTCCGCCCGGGACGAACCGCGCCGCGCCGCCGTCTTCTTCTGCTCGCGTGCGTGCTCCTTCATCGCGGCCCGCTCCTCGGCGGTGAATCCGTCGTACTTCTCGGCGGTCGTGCCGGAGTTCTCGGTGGGCGACTTCGTGGACGGCATAACAGGTTTCCTCTCGTACAAGGTGAGACACAGCGGTGCGGAAGTACAGGATCGGAAGTCAGGACGGTGTGGGAGCGGGCGGCGCGGCGGCCTCCCAGGCGAAGCCGTCCGGGTCGGTGAAGGCGTCGGCGGTGCTGCCGAGGACGATGCGGTGCGAGCCGGTGCCGTCGGCGGGGACGCCGAGGTCCTTGGCCAGCGCGCGGCGCTTGTACAGCGCCAGCTTGACGGGGCTGGACTGACCGGGGGCGAACTCGGCGTACTTGCCGCCGAAGCTCTTGGCCACGGTCAGGCCCCGGCCTACGTAGAACTGCTTGGTGGCCTTCACGTCCTCGACACCGAGCAGCAGGACGACCTCGTCGATATCGCGGGTGGCGGGGCCGGTGTCCTTCTTCGCCGAGGTCGCGATCTTCCAGATCGTCCCGTCCGGGGCCTGGACGACGCCGCCGTAACCCCACAGCGACTTCGTGGCGGGCTTCAGCACCGCGGCACCGGCGTCCACGGCGGCGGCGACGAAGCCGTCGACGGTGGCCGGCCCGGACACCGTGAGCGCCAGGGTGAAGCCGCGAAATCCAGTCGAGTGCGCCTCGGACGCCCGCAGGCGTATGTACGTGTCCACGCCGAAGGCGCCGTAGAAGCGGCGGGCGGCCTCGGGGTCGGCCACCTCAAGGGTGACGGACGCGAGGATCGTGTGGGCTGCGGTGGAAGTGGTGGTTGCCATGTCCATCACGCTAGGGGCTGGGCGGTGGCCGGGGCTTCTCGATTCCTGACCGGTCTCGCCACTTGCTTGGCCACGCACGCGGGCATCCCCTCCACCGTGATCGCCGAGCCCGCGTCACGGGCCGTATCCGCGGCATCGGCAGGGTCGGACGCAGCATCTGCCGCCTGGCGCCGGAAGGCCCCGGGAGGCATGCCGACCAGCTCGGTGAAGCGGGTGGTGAACGTGCCCAGCGACGCGCAGCCGACCGCGAAGCAGACCTCGGTGACGCTGAGATCGCCCCGCCGCAGCAGCGCCGTCGCCCGCTCGATGCGACGCGTCATCAGATACGCGTACGGCGACTCCCCGTAGGCGGCCCGGAACTGCCGACTCAGGTGTCCGGCGGACATGTGCACATCGCGAGCGAGCGCCTCCACGTTCAGCGGCTGCGCGTACTCCCTGTCGATCCGGTCGCGGACGCGGCGCAGCCGCGCGAGATCGTCCAGGCGCTGCGCCTGGACGCGTGCACGCCGCCATTCAGGCTTACACATGAAAACCCTCCCCTTTGTCGTTGATCTTCCAATGCCATCAACGTCTTCGAGCGTCTGGGGTGCCGGCCTCGGCGGGCACCCCAGACGCTCGGTGGTGTGGACCGGCCCGTCGGACTCGACCTGCCGGGCGAGCAACTGCCCGACAGCGGCGGGACGGAGTCCGGGCTCTTGGCCGGTTCAACGAGGCTCCGGACGCGGCCTTGGCGAGCGGCCGGCAGGGCAGGCACGTCCGCTCTGGTGCGCCGCCGTGCTCCTTATGGACGGTCGCGATGTCGGCCCGCATAGCCGCCCGATACCCGCAGGGCTCAGCGCAGCTCCTGGATGCGGACCAGGTTGCCCGCAGGGTCGCGGAAGGCGCAGTCGCGGATGCCGTACGGCTGCTCGGTCGGCTCCTGGACGACCTCGGTGTCACCGGCCTGTACCTTCTCGAACGTGGCGTCGAGGTCCGGGGTGGCCAGCAGGATCCAGCCGTAGGTGCCCTTGGCCATCATCTCGGTGATGGTGCGGCGCTCATCCTCCGTGATGCCGGGATCGGCGGCAGGCGGGGCCAGAAGGATCGACGTGCCGGGCTGACCGGCCGGGCCGACCGTGATCCAGCGCATCCTGCCTTGCCCGACATCGCTGCGGACCTCGAAGCCGAGGACGTCGCGGTAGAAGGCGAGCGACGCCTCCGGGTCGTCGTGCGGCAGAGCGGTCGTGTGAATGGTGATGTCCATGGCGAGCAGGCTAGACGCAACTCCGTGAGCTGCGCTTCTCGATTCCTACTCGATCCGGACGGCTTGACCGTCTCTCCCGCTCCGTCCTCCACCTGGTGACCCTCGGTGCCGAACTGCGCGAGCGAGGCATCGGCCTGCACGTCATCGAGCAGGGCATCGACACCTCCACCGTGGAGGGTCGCGCCATGTTCGGGATGCTGTCCGTACTGGCCGAGCTCCAGCGCGAGCTGATCGTGGCGAACACCAACGACGGGCTCGCCTCCGCGCGGGCCTGCGGCCGAGTCGGCGGGCGCCGGCCCAAGCTCACGGCCGACCAGGCCGAACTCGCCCAACAGCTCTATGACGCCCGCGAGAAGACCGTTCAGCAGATCGCCGACATGTTCAACGTGCCCCGCTCCACGGTGTACGGGCACCTCGACAAGACCAAGACCGTCCCCCGCCAGCCGAAGAAGAACGTCAAGGCGAAGCCCTGAAAGCTACCGGCAGGTTACTTGCTCCCTGGTGTCCGAGCTAGGACTACAGGGCCTCGTACGTGGCACCGGCCACATCCTCGACGTGCTCGACGTCCTCCACCGCGACCGCCTCGCGCTGCGCATCCACGACGGCGCGTTCTCCGCGATGGACCTCACCGCCCGTCACTCGCGCACCGGCGAGTTGCTGTCCACCGTGAAGTTCATGGTGCAGACCCTCGCAGCCGCCGGCGAACTCCAACGCGACCTCCAACGCGAGCTGACCTACGACGGACTGCGTGCCGCCGAGGCCAAGGGCAACAAGGGCGGTCGCCGCCCCGCCGTGGCGGCCGACAGGACCGAAGCCGTCCGCACCGCGTACCTGGAAGGCCGCTCCATCGCAGCCCTCGCCCGCGACCACGGCGTCAGCCGCGGCGCCATCCGTACCGCCGTCGCCGACCTTCTGCCCGAGCACACCGCCGAGGGCCAGGACGTCCCGACCCCGGAGCTGCCGGTCACCCTCGACATGCCGGGCAAGGTCGCCGACTTCCTCCGCGCCACCGAGCTGGAGCCCGACGAACGAGCCGCGCTCGACCAGGGCGTCACCGTACGGCGCGGCCAGGGCTACACCCTGCGCATCAGCACCACCCGGGCCGTCCACCGCCAACTCCTCGACCGCTGCCAGCCCCTCGACGGCGGCCAAGGCACCCCGACTGTCCCGGCACAGCGCAAGGCCCGCCGCGAGTACGAGAATCGCGTCAGCGCCCTCATTCCGACCGGACCGTGATCCGGGTCAGCGGCTACCGCTAATTCCCGTTCGGATACTCCCACCGACGCCAATTGCATCGGATGCGAATACGCGACATCCATCCTGGCGCCCCTGCATAACGAGTGACCAGCGGTCTGGCTGGGGCCGGGACCTGCGCCGAGGCCCGGTTCCACCGTAGCGGCCCCGTCGCGACAGTAGGCGGTTTCTCACTCCTTCGAGCGACTGAGCTGCGAAAACGCCTCCGGCTCGCATTGGATGCGAAATTCTCGCATCCAATGCGATGGACAGAGAGTGAGGACCGATGGGCGGAGATGGTCTCGCGCCGGGGTCTGTCCGGCTCCAGCTCATTGACGGTCTGCCGTTGCTACGGCCGGACGAACAGGTCTTCGAGGCGATGCTGAAGGGGTGGCGCAATCAGCAGCTCGCGCGCAATCTTTCGCCCGGGTATGTCGAAGACCAGGAACGTACGGTCCGCTCGTTCGCCCGCCACGCGGATGCGAAGCCGTGGGAGTGGGCCCCGCAGCACGTGGACGACTGGTCGGCCGACCTGCGGGCCGTCCACGGCTGCGTCCGGTCCACCCTGCGCAACTACCAGGGTTCGGTGCGGCTGTTCTGCGACTTCCTGGCCAATCCGGCCTACGGCTGGGTTGAGGAGTGCATGCGCCACTTCGGTACGCACCCAGTGCAGGTCGTCCATGAGTGGAACGCCGCCGCACACGCCGACGAGGCAGAGGGCGAGCCCGAGCGACGCGCCTTCACCCGACCCGAGCTGGAGGCGTTCTTCGACTACGCCGACGAACAGGTTCTGCGGGTGCGAGGCAAGGGCCGCAAGGGATGGCTGCCGGCCTTCCGGGACGCCGCGCTGTTCAAGACCACCTACAGCTACGGCCTGCGTCGGAATGAGACACGGATGCTCGACCTCACCGATTTCGGCCGTAACCCGGAAGGCCCGGAGTTCGGCGACTACGGAACTCTCCAGGTCCGCTACGGCAAGGCGAAGAAGGGGTCGCCGCCCAAGCGCCGCACCGTGCTGACGGTCTGGCGATGGACACCGGAGATCATCGAGGAGTGGATCAGCGAGATCCGGCCCGGCATGCGCCACTCCACCGGCCCGGCCCTGTGGCCGTCCGAACGCGCCCGGCGAGTCGGCCTCCAGCGGCTGGACTCCCGCTTCGCCTCCTACCGCGACGCGCTCGGTCTCGACCCCGCGTTGGAGTTCCACTCGCTGCGCAGGTCCTACATCACTCACCTGATCGAGGACGGCTTCGACCCGCTGTTCGTCCAGCACCAAGTCGGCCACGACTACGCCTCCACGACCGCCATTTACACCTGCGTCTCCTCCGACTTCCGCACCCGCACGCTGCGTCGCGCCCTGGACGCCACGATCGAGGCCGCTCTGCGGCCAGGAAGGACTTCGTGATGCCACGCCAGATCAACTACCGCTGGCGGCTGCGTGAACTCATGGCTGCCCGCGGCATGTTCACAGTTGCCGAGCTGATGCCGCACCTGACCGAACGCGGCATCACTCTCTCCTCCTCTCAGGTCCACCGCCTGGTCTCCGGCACCCCCGAACGGCTGTCCCTGCCGGTGCTGGCCACCCTCTGTGACATCCTGGACTGCACCCCAGCGGATCTGATCGCCACCTCGGCTCAGAACATCCCGGCCCGCCGGGCAGTCGGCGAAGAGGCTCCGATCAATCTGTCCGCGCGACGGCCCAAGCGCGTCCGCCTCACCCCAGAGTCATGAGCCCGGCCTACCGCACCCGCGAGCAATACGAGCGCTGGCACGTCCGCGACTGCACACGCTGCGGCCGGCGGGCAGCCAAGGCCGCCGAGTGGAGCGACGGGCCGATCTGCCGCACCTGCTTCGAACGTGCCATGCGCATCCGTGGGCAGTGCCCCGGCTGCGGCACCACGCGGCTCCTTCCCGGCAAGGCCCCGGACGGGGCCGCCGTCTGCCGCGACTGCGCAGGCATCACCCGCAACTTCTTCTGCGACCGGTGCGGATTCGAGGGCATGATGCTGGGCGGACGCCTCTGCGAATACTGCACCCTCGCCGACCTGCTCGCCGTGCTCCTGGACGACGGCACCGGCCGCATCCACCCCCGCCTGGTCCCCTTACACGACCTGCTGGTGAAGATGGAACGGCCCAAGAGCCGCCTGATCTGGCTGCGCAACCCCCAGGTCCCAGCGCTGCTGCGCGACCTCGCCTCCGGACGCGTCCCGCTCACCCACGAAGCCCTCCAAGACCTCCCGAACTGGCGGACGACCGCCTACCTCCGCGACCTGCTGATGGACAGCGGCATCCTCCCCCGCATCGATCGCCGACTCCTGCTCTTCGAGCGGTGGCTCGCCGAACGCCTCGCCTCCATCGAGGACCCTGGACATGCCCGGCTTCTTCGACACTTCGCGCAGTGGCACCAGCTCCGCAAGCTCCGGGGCAAGGTCCGCGAAGGGCCCTTGGGCGCCAGCACGACGCAGGAATGCCGACAGCACATCACCCAGGCCGCGGCGTTCCTCCAGTGGCTCGCCGAACGCGGCGTCCCCCTGGATGCAGCGACTCAGACGGAGCTCGATGCCTGGCATGCGGAGAAGTACGCCACCCGGCGGACAGCACAGCCATTCCTGCGCTGGTGCATGGACACCCGCCGCATGCCCCGCCTCTCCATTCCGAACAGGCAGACGACGAACCCGAACCCCCTCGGCCAGCACCAACGACTCGCCACGCTGCGACGAGTGCTCACCGACGGCAGCAGCGACCCGCGCGTCCGGATCGCCGCCTGCCTGGTTCTCCTCTTCGCCCAACCAGTGAGCCGAATCGTCCGTCTGACGACCGACGACGTCCTCCGCGACGACACCCACGTCTTGCTACGGCTCGGGGAGCCTCCCTCGCCGGTCCCGGAACCCGTCGCGTCGCTGCTGCTGGACTACATCACCGCCCTGCCCGGCAGAACAGCCGCAGTGAACGCGGAGTCCCGCTGGCTCTTCCCCGGCCGCCGGGCGAACCAGCCGATGCACCCGGGCACCCTGCGGGACGGACTACGCGGACTCGGCGTTCCCCTCCAGCGGGCACGGACCTCATCGATCCGTCACCTCGTCCTCCAAGCCCCAGCCCCGGTCATCGCCAAGGCTCTCGGCTACCACGACAAGACCACCACCCGCCTGGTCATCGAAGCCGGAGGCACCTGGGCCCGATACGCCCCCGGCGACCACACACGGTGACCCCAAATCCGTCGGGAAGAGCACGAGGAGCACTCCAGTCGGTTGAGCTGCACATCATCCCTGCCCGACGCCCCTGTCGAGCAGGCCCAGAACTGAGTACAGCGAGATGGAGAGGGTCATCCATACGACGAATGCCCCACCACCGCAGAGCACTGCACGTGGCACGCTTCCGTCCGCTGCCCAAGACAGCACACCAGCGATGACTGCGACCAGCAGGGACAGGACAGTTGCCAGGGCGACGAGCAAGAGGCGCGTCAAAGGTCCGGAACTCAACGGCCGACATCCTTCTGTGAGGGTGGCCGTTCCGAGACATGCCGTCTCAGCCCGACCACCGAAGCACGATGGTTGGCTGAGACGGTGTAACCCCTGGGAAGCGGCGGACCGTTACGGGTCCGCGCAACCGCGAGGTCACGCCCTCAATCAGTTCTCGGATGATAAGCGACCCCAGGAGAGCACGCCAGAGTGTGGTCAGAGCGAGGGCCATCGGCCATCGCTCTGGGTGACCGCAGGGGTGACCCTGGCAGGAATACGCGACACCTCAACATGCGAGCCCACCAGTCCCGAGGCCGAGTTAGGCCCGTTCCGGACCTGACGCCCCATCTGGCCGCATATTTGCGGCCCAATGCGTGCGTGGGCACTATGACGCGGTTCGGTGTGTGTACGGCAGCCTTGCTGGCCAGGTCTGCATCGGCTGTGTCCGCGCAAGCGGCGGGTCGGCCGTCCGGCGGGGCCCGGCGCTTGTCCAGCTCCTGTCCTCGTTCCCCCGGATGACGGCGGTCTTCGAGGTCGGCGCGTGCCGGGATCTCTGGTGGTGAAGCCGGGCGAGTCCCTGCGTCCATCACGCTAGCTCAGGCCGTTAGCCGGCCTGGAGAAGAAACCGCTGGTCTGCCGCGCCAGAGCAGCGCTCCTCAATCGCCTCGGCGCCTTGAGTGGTGTCGTTGCCGACAATGCCAATGCATCGGCCGCTGGTGGATGAACGCAGTCGGAATGCCCCGGCAGCGGGTTCCATCTGGAAGAGGGTGCCCTGATCGCAGTTCTGGCGGGGTTCGAGCATGCCCTTGATTTGATCTTTGCCCATGATCGTCAAGCACCCCTTACCGAGCTGGGGATGATGCCATTGGATGCGGAATAGCCCCTCGCCCACCGGTTCCAGGTAGGTGCGGGGCACTGGTGACTCGACACACGGTAGCTGGACGGCCACGGCGCTGCCGTAGGCGCCCTTGCGGTCGCGTCCGTCGGTCAGGCATAGATCAACTGTGCGGGCGGGGCGGATGGTGACCCACCCGTCCGTGGGAGGAGCCGCTCGTGGCCGGGCAGTGTCGGCAGAGGGCAGCCAGATGATCAGGGCCAGTGCCGTTACCGCGAGCGTGGCTGCGGATCCGATCATTCTCGGGCCACTGAAGCGACGGGGCCGCTCATGCGCGACATCTTCAGTTCCTGGCTGGGTGTCAGTTCCCTGACCGAGCGTGGGGGTCGGTTCGGTCGTGACGCGCGCGGCGGCGATTTTCTCTCGGGTCGCCAGCCAGGCATCGAGTCGCTCCCCGTCCCCGCAGGCACGAACGAACGCCGCCAGGACTTCAGGGCGCGGCAGGCTCGTCCGGCGCAAAACGTCGGCAATGGTGCTGCGCGCCAGGACGTCACCCCCTGACGGCCGCTCGCTCCTCCAGTTCGCGATACGTCAGCCCTGAAAGCTCCTTGAGCCGCTGCATCGCAGCGACGAGGCCCACGGCATCCTGCGCCTCGTACAGCAACAGGTCTTCGTACGGCGGCAGCTTCCCCGAATCCCCCACGAGCGTCATCTTGCCGAACCTCTGCCCGAAGGAACAACGAGGAATCCCGCCAGTCCCGTTGACAGGAATATGAGGGCCCGTCCCGAGAGCCGGGCCCTCATATCATTGGTCGGTGAAGCCCGCCGTCAGTCGGCGAGAACCTCGCCCCGGAGGACGCGGACTCGGGCCACAGGCGTTAGATCAATAAGCGACGGGTCAGTGGGTCACGGATCAGGCCCCGCCCCAGATCTTGTGCCAGCCGGCGCACGTCTCCGTCACGCCCCCTTCGGTCTTGCACTCCATCACCTCGATCCACGTCGTGGTGACATCGAAGTTCCAGGTCCGCTGGTCCTCCGCCATGTAGGTGGCGACGCTCAGGTTCTCGGTACGGCTTCCGCCCCAGCCCTCCTGGTAGGTGGCGCGGACGAAGACCCGCGCGCCCTTGCTGTCTTTCGCCGAGTCCCGGAGGTTGGTCGTGACATAGATGCGGCTGGCGGAGGACGCCTGTGACACCGTGCCCCAGGCGTGGGCACCAGCGATGTCGGCCTGGGTGTACTGAGCGTTCCAGCTACCCACGGCGGCGTTGGCCGTTCCGGTGGACACTCCCACAGCGAGTGCGACTCCGGCGGTGATCGTGCCTGCGGAGCGCAGGAGGACGCGCAACCGGTTCATTTTTTTCTCCCATGAAGTGACAATCCCCGTCCTGGTCGGCCGGGGCCAGCGGACCGTTTCCGACCCGAAGATCCGCCGCCCACAGAGTCACCGGGCCCGCGCCGCACTGCCAAGGGGAAGCGGATGTCCCGGACAAACAGAGGTTGTCCGGCCTGGTCAACGTCCTGTCCGGGACAGGCCCGTAGGCCGAGGAGCCGCGCGATCCGCAGCAAATTCTCCCCAGCCCCGCGCCCACAGTCCCAACTACGGACCGGAACTTCAGGCCGGCTCGCGATCCTCCGCCGGGTCCTCAACGACGACTCCTTGCCCCTGCGGGCCCGGGTCGCCGCTGCCCTCGTTCTCCTCTACGCGCAACCCGTCAGCCGCATCGTCCGCCTCACCATCGACGAGATCACCGACGACGGGACCACCGTCACCGTCCGACTGGGAGAGCCGCCGTCCCCGCTGCCGAAGCCCGCCGCCGACCTGATGCGGGCCTACATCCGGTCCCGACAGCAGATGCCCTATGCCAGTAGCAGAAGCTCACAGCGGCTCTTCCCCGGCCGCCAGCCCGGACAGCCCATGAACCCAGTCAGCCTCCAAGTCCACCTCCGAAAGATCGGCGTCCCGCCGCAACGAGGCAGGACCTCCGCGATCCGCCAGCTCGTCCTCCAAGCCCCGGCACCCATCATCGCGAAGGCACTCGGCTACCACGACAAGACCGCCACCCGCCTGGTCACCGAAGCCGGAGGAACCTGGAGCCGATATGCACCCGGCGACCACACACGCTGACAGGGCCGACGTGGCTGCTCTGATGGGCCAAGCTCCCGCGACCGGCCCGATGTCAGTACCAGGTGACAGGCTCTGCCTCCATGAACAAGCAGCAGTTCTGGCAGCTCATTGAGGCAGCCCGCAATCAGGCGTCCAACCCGAACGACGGCGAAGCGGTCGCTCGCGAGGCGACCTCGCTGCTGGCCTCCCGGCCGGTCAAGGAGATCGTCGCAGCTGAGCAGGTTCTGTGGGACCTGATGGTTGACTCCTACACCAATCCTCTGTGGGCCGCTGCTTACATCGCCAACGGTGGGTGCTCTGACGACGGCTTCGACTACTTCCGCGGCTGGCTGATCGCTCAGGGCCGTGAAGTCTTCGAGCGCGTAGTCGCTGGTCCCGATGCCCTGGCAGAACTGCCCATCGTTCGAACCTCCGCAGCCGACGGTGTCGACCTGGAGGGTGAGGACATGCTGGGCATCGCCTGGAACGCACACATCTCGGCGACCGGTGATCAACTCCCCGCGAGCCCACCCACCATCCGCTACCGGGAGCTGGCCCCCCCCCCCCCCCTGGAACTTCGATTTCGATGACCACGACGAAATGACTCGCCGACTGCCCCGCTTGGCAGCTCTCTATCTGGAGTAAGCGGAAGCTCGCAGTCACAAGACGAGGTCGAACAGCGGAGGGCGACACTCCCGAACATCACTGTCCGTCACCCCGTCAGGCCACGAACCCGTCTCGGCTGACGAATACGCGACACCTCAACATGCGGGCCTACCAGTCCCGAGGGCCATGAGGCCCGCGAGTTCAGGGAAACTGAAGCCTGTTCGGCGGGAACTCACGGGTTGGTCCGTGTGTATCAGCTGGGTGTATCCGTGGGTTCAGCGGA